>JALUUH010000240.1 GCA_027021445.1 Gammaproteobacteria bacterium | reverse complement strand
AATTCCAACCTTGATAATTGCTTCCTGTTCAACTCTATTCAGTATTTTTCCATACCGAGTAGATTGTTCTTCTGTTAAATTAGCATCTTGCCAATTTTCACTGTAAATGATGTTTTGAGCATTTAAGTTAATACTCCCAATCGTTAGAATCGTGAACAATCCTAACATTAACCGTTGTTTTAAAAATTTTGAATTCTTAATATACTGTTTTAAAAAGTCTAAAAATATTGTTTCAAAATGTCCCTTTATGTGACATAAATTATATCCGGCATTACCCTCTAGTACATAGACGTCTTATGACACTAGAAGCAATGACCTATCGAAAATGGGGATGCATCCGGTTGTACCGCGATATGTTCAACAGTGTGCAATATATTCCTCCAAGTCAGCGCTCAACTCATGGAAAAAACATATTGACTACAAATATACGCTAAAAAAAATGAATTAACCAAATATTTGTGTTGCAATACTTCAACTATCCGTACTTTTCGCTAAAAATCAGGGCTTACCCTGATATATAAATTGGAGAATGAATGAATATGAAAAATATCTTAGATGGATGAAGCGCTTTCAATCCTTTTCGAATCTCCTTTTCAGCATCGGGTAACTAAAAACACTTGCGATGATGATGAAACTGCCCAAATAAAACCCCCCGCTCAACTCACTGGCATCATCCAATAATAACCATGCCAGAATAACCCCGTAAACAGGCTCCAGATTGATGGTTAGATTTGCTGCAAATGCGGATAAATGATGCAATGCTTTCAAGGCGAGCACATAAGCCAATGTGGTGCATAAAAAGGCCAATATCAACAAATAAAACCAATCCAACCATGAAGGCCAGAATAGCAATTCCTCGAATTGACCATAATACACGAAAGGCAACACCAGGGTTAAAAATAACCAGGCACTCCCGATTTCTAAAAATGTTATATTCATATCGTCTGCCCGGCCTATTAGTTTTTTGTTGAACGTCGAAAACAAGGTGGCGAAAACGGCTGAAGCCAACCCGACAATA
>JALUUH010000239.1 GCA_027021445.1 Gammaproteobacteria bacterium | reverse complement strand
TGGATTATAGCTAAGCCATATTAGAATGATTCATGTTTTGCATTTGAGAGGCTAGATTAGTTTCAAAGTTTTCAAATTTATGTTTATTTAATTTTATGGCTTGCTTTAAGTTTGCCCAAGCATGCTCTATTGGATTAAGATCTGGAGAATAAGGTGGTAATTTCAATAACTTAGCTCCAGTGCTTTCAATCAAGTATTTTATATCATTCCCTTTATGCCATGGCGCATTATACCAAGATGGCAGGCTACGCTCTCCATAACAACAACCATGCCTTCTTTGAGATATGGCAAAAGTTTGGTATTTAACCATTCTATAAAAACCAGTTTATTTACCGTATGGTTGTAGGTTTTTGTAGCAAAAAGCTTAAATGAAGATGACCAAGCACCAATAATATTCGTGCGTCCCTTGCGCTGACCGTAGGTTAAGCCGTGGAGACGTTTTCCTATTTGTGCATATCCATGTGTGCGCGCGATTTTGTGGCAAATAAGTTTATGCCCTTCTTGGGTGCTCTCATCTAAATAAATACGCGCATCTTTGGGGTAGGTTTTTATCTCGTTTTCATAGGCAATGCGGCGTTCTTCATCTCGTTCTTTGTATTGTGGTGTCTTTTTTTTCGAGTAATTCCAAGGCGTTTAAATGACCACTGAATTGTACTTTTTGTAACGCCCATGGCACTCGCTATTTCATGCTGATAAGCATCAGGATTAGATGATATGTAATCAATCATTGCTCGCTCATCCAACTTGTAAGCCACTCTAGACTTGGGATATGATGGTTTTAATGTTTTGGTGTTATTGCGTTTTTTCCAACGGTAAAGTGATGATAGGCTGATGCCTAATAAACCGCTAACTTCGATAATATCTTCATTGGAATTTAATAACTCCATTGCTCGTATGCGTAAATCGAGTGAATATGCCATTTCTGCCCCTTAAAATTTATAATATAAAATACAACTTTAAAGTAAAGACAGAGCTTTGTCACTCTAATATGGCTTAGCTATAGCATATGACCGAGATGGGAG
>JALUUH010000238.1 GCA_027021445.1 Gammaproteobacteria bacterium | reverse complement strand
GTAAAAGCCAGACGTGAAGTCAGAAGACTGCAAGTGCGTATCGCAAAGGCTGTAAAGGAAGGAAAATCCGGCAAGGCAAAAGCCCTGCAATGGATCCTCACCCACTCTTTCCACGCCAAAATACTGGATGTGAAAAGAAGGCATCAAAATAAAACCAAAGGCTGGCTTTTCAAAAAGTACTGGTCAGCGGAAGGGAGCGCGCCTGCTTGATGCGCTATCTCACAGGCAATATCAAGTGAAGATGGCAATGAGGTAAAACAGTCGGGTTGTTCCACAAGGGCAGCTTATCGTAAACGCTTGAGCCGTATGATGGGAAACTATCACGTACGGTTCTTAGGAGGGAAGGGAGCAGCAATGCTCCTGACCTATCCGGTGCATAAAAAAGAGACACACAAATGGAATGGGTTGCTGCTGCAATAGTTTTGGCATTATTTATATACGCACCGAAGAAGATGTTTATTCTCTTGGGTGTTGTGTTGGCAATTGGGGCAGTCGTTGGTGCGTATTTCTATTATCAGGATTGGGCAAATGAAAAGGAAATAGAAAAAGTAGAAGTGATAATTAAATATTCACCTGAAGAATGCAAAGATCCTTATCCGCTTCATATAATTATTGGTAATTCTAGCGATAGAGTAGTAGAAAAAGTCGAGTGGGATATAGCTGTTCACAAGCCAGGTTTTAGCACAGATATTTCTCAACCCGGATATCATGAATACACACAAGATAAAATTCTAAAACCCAAGGAAGGTTGGGGAATTTGCGCGAGAGTACCTGAACTGACAACAAAGGTAAAAGATTTATCAGCATTAGAATATTCGGTAAAGAATAAATATGTCACATTTGAATGAATTGCATAACAATGGCATCAAAAGCGACTCGCTACCGCTCGCGCTTTATGCCAATCGTTACAAAAAATAAAGAGAGGAGATAGAATATGCAATCAATAACGATAAACATCAACAATGATAAATTAGTGGATAAAGTCACTTGGCTTCTTGAGCATTTCAAAAGCGATGGTTTAGAAATTGT
>JALUUH010000237.1 GCA_027021445.1 Gammaproteobacteria bacterium | reverse complement strand
CAGCAACAAAAAGATCTGATTTTAGAGGTGTCAGACACTGGCATTGGGATTGATGAATCGCAACAGGAAAATATCTTTGGCGCATTCAAACAAATAGACGGTTCAATTCAACGTGCGCACGGCGGGCTCGGGCTCGGCCTTAATATCGTTAGTAAAGTGGTCAATTCACTTGATGGTACGGTAAATATAGAATCTAAACTCGATGCGGGTTCACTGTTTCGTGTGACTATTCCATTAAATAACATTACTGTCCCTCTTATTAACACGCATTTGCTTAGTACCTTGCAATCAGAACTGGGGGATGCCTTTAATGAACTGGTTACTGTCTTCACGCAGGACACATCCAAACATTTAGAACAACTTAAAGCACATATTGACCACGATGATAAAGAAAACATTAAAACGCTACTGCAATACTTATCTGGCAGTGCAACCAATATTGGAGCCGAGCGCTTAAAATACCATTATTCCAATTTTATTCCAAAATCCGAAGAGCAGGATCACCGCACACTGTTAGAAAAATACCAGTCCCTTTTAAAAGCTTTTAACGAAACATCCAGCGATTTACAACAGTTCGCTTAAACCATCTCTGCACTGTACCTGTGCCTTATTTAGTGTAAAATACGCCCACTATCATATCTAAAAGTGGAGTTTTTTCATGGACTTAAGTCCTTTAACTGCTGTTTCCCCTGTTGACGGGCGCTATGCCTCAAAAACGCAGGCACTTCGCCCCTACTTTAGTGAGTATGGCCTTATTTATCATCGTGTTTTAGTGGAAGTGCGCTGGTTACAATTTCTGGCCAATAAAACAAGTATCAAAGAAGTGACACCCTTTTCAGATACAGCCAACGCCTTTTTAGATGCCATTATCAGTCACTTTAATATTGATGATGCACAGCGAGTTAAAGCGATTGAAAGCACCACTAACCACGATGTAAAGGCAGTCGAGTATTTCTTAAAAGAAAAAATAAAAGGCCAGCCCGAAATTGAAGCCGTAAGTGAGTTTATTCATTTTGCCTGCACCTCGGAAG
>JALUUH010000236.1 GCA_027021445.1 Gammaproteobacteria bacterium | reverse complement strand
CACTTAGTTCAGTTTCACCGTTTTTTGTGACATGAATTTGACATTAGAATATCATGATATTCTATGTTATTGATTTTTATAAGGATAATATTTTATATTTTGACACCCCGTCTAAAAAGAACACTTAAAAAAGCCTGTCTGCAAGCGATAAAAGTCAATACAAAAACAACCGGTAAACAGTTATGATTTTAGCTGTAATAAAAATGTCATATACCTTTGCTTAAATACCCGTTATGACCAATATAAATAAGCCCACTGTTTTAATCATTGATGACGAGCATGCAATCCGCGAAATGATAGGCATGGCTCTGGAAAAAGACTACCATTGCCTTGAAGCCAGTGATGCCCATAAAGCTGAAGCTATTTTAGCTCAGCAATTACCGGATTTAATTTTGCTGGACTGGATGATGCCGGGTATTAGTGGGCTTCAATATATAAAAAACCTGCGCCGAAATGAAAAAACAGCTTCAATACCAATTATTATGCTAACCGCTAAAACAGAAGAAGAAAATATGCTTGAAAGTCTCGATAGTGGTGCCGATGATTACCTTAGCAAACCTTTCTCAACCGAAGAATTAAAAGCACGTATTCGAGCACTGCTACGCAGAACATCCAATACGCATTCCAACGAAGTATTAAATTTTTCAAACCTGATGTTAGATAATACATCGCATCGGGTTGTATCGAACGGGAAAACTGTTTCCCTCGGACCAACCGAATATAATTTGCTTGCCTTTTTTATGCGTTCGCCAGAGCGTGTATATAGCCGTGAGCAACTACTAAACAGAGTATGGGGCGAAAGTGTTTATGTTGAAGAACGTACTGTTGATGTACACATCCGCCGTTTACGTAAAGCACTGGAACCATCTAATAACCAGGACTTGATCCAGACGGTACGCGGTGCAGGTTACCGGCTATCCACACAATAATGCATCCTCAATTTCAACGTGAACTCTGGTTGCTGGCATTCCTGGTATTTTTTGCAGCCATTGTTGGCTCTGCTTTTGACCTTTCCATGTTATTTATTAGCCTC
>JALUUH010000235.1 GCA_027021445.1 Gammaproteobacteria bacterium | reverse complement strand
AAATGGCCCAGCCAGGCCTATACGCCCAGAATGAAACGCTTCAAGACAGCGATGTACCAACGAACCATATTCATCTTTTTGCAAAGTTTCTCGTATTTCATCTACCGCCTGCAAACGTAAACCAGCGCTCGCAAAAAACGCATACGGGCAATTCACCAGTTGTTGATGAGAACTCGCTGAAATTGTTTTTGGAAATAATGTCGAAGGCAAACCAGGACTAGGGCGAACAGCATCTAAAATACTAGCATCGAAATGCCTATCCGGATGAAATGATGACTGTCGAATAGCAGATAATAACGAATAATCATAGAGACTACTTTCAAAACTTAGTTGATAAAATGTTTCCAACATCTCCAACCAAGTGGATGGAAGTTTATTTTCATCTCCCGCATGGTAGCTCAAAAATACCTCATCGGAACATTCCAATAAACGTCGAAACAAATAAAATCGTTGTTGTTGCTTTTCTCGCGCGGTTGCTAGTCCAAGCTCTCCGCGTACAGCGTTATTGAAAAAGGCTGAGGCAACACCACTTCCTGGAAACAACTCTCTACTCAAGTCAGCAATAATGAGTGCGTCACAACGATACAACGAGCTTTGATTCACCGGAATGAGTTCTACATATTGTGCCCATTTTTCATCAACGGAAAACGTTGTCGATTCCAGTGAACGCGCCAACCATGATCGAAACCCCAACCAGTTTATTTTCATCTCCGAATCAGAACTGGAATCAGCCAAGTGATGAAGATGATCAATAATAAGTGCTCCTGCGGCGTCCTCAAGCAGTCGATTGTAGACATTGAGCTTCTTTAAACTTGTGATAAAAGTAGTAATAAAAAAACAAGGGGTTTGCTCTCGCTGCAATAATTTCAATAGCGGCTTTGCCGCCTCATGAATTTCATTTAATAAGATGGCTAGGTTTTCGATGTTTTCTGGAGACTTCCAATTCAGCTTGTCTTTACGTAGCTCTATTGCGGCTATGTAGTGACTTATATTTCGACTCACATTTTCTCGTCGAATAATGTCTTGCTCAAAATGAAACACGACTTCCAGGTAATCGTCCCTGCGTTCCAATGGCACTTTAAACGGTGACTTTAAAATATCTAATAAGGGTAGGTATGCAAAATCTTCTTCTATCACCTGCAGCCAGTTTTCCAGCACTGATGCTGCCGCCGTTGTAGACAAAGCCCATCCAGCATAATCCTTTAGTTTAATCTGATTTCTTTCAAACAATGCCCTAACTCTACGCGCGAGTTGTCGGTTTTCTATAACGACGCCTATCTTGGTTTTTTTTTGCTGTATCCATTGCTTGACCTTGAACTCAATCAACGCAGCCTCTTCCTCCAGAGTTTCAGCAGCACCAATCGACAAACGATTGCGTATCTCAGCACTTGAACATAAAGACCTTGCTTGCTCTGCACGCTGAGAAAGTTCATTTGAGTCGCGATCAAATACCCCGTCTAACCAACGAGAATACTCACTGGATGTCGGCAAAGGAACTAAGCAGGCATTCAATCGATTGGCGACCTGTTTGACCGTCGTATCAGGGTGAAAACCATTGCAATTAACATTGCCTTGAATCCAAAAAAAGGCACTCGCATTGTCATTCAATAGTTTTGAGACCAGCTGCCATTCGGCAGGGTATAAGGAATAAATTCCGACAAAATAACACGGACTATTAGCGCAAAAACCAGTATCTAACTGCTTTATTTGCAATATATAGTTTTCGAAAGCATCAATAACGGCATTCGCTTTTAGCTGCTGCTGCCAGGCTTTCCATAAGGTAAAAACCAGCTTAGCCTCTATCGTTAATGAATGGATGTTATGCTCAGAACAGCCATAGGCCTTTTCTAATTGCTGAGCAAATTGAGCAACGGTTGCGGGAAACTCAAAATACTGTGCGGATAGCTCGTCAAATAATTCCAATAGGGATTCAGCCAACGCCCAAGGATTGGCATTATTCAACAGTGCAGGATATTCCAACAAGGCTTCAACCAACACTAGCTCGCGACTTCTTGAAGGAACTGCCGGCAGGGTTGCAGAGGCCTGTGCTTCAACAAACTCTCTTAAGGTAAAAATAGAGGGAAGCAATAGCGCCGTAAATGAGTAGCGTTCTGCTTGTTGCAACAATAATCGTCGCAATCTTGCCGTTGCTAAATAATCCGGAACGATTACCGTAACAGCACTGAGATCAGGCAGCGCTACTTGGTTATCATTTACTATTTGTTGAGATAAACGTTTAAGCGGATCATCATCATAACTGAGAAGAACAACATTAGCCGACATATTACACGACGACCAAGTAAATTAATTATCGTTCAAGTAAATCAAGTTTTCCGGGTTTGCCATCCCACTCTTTAGCATCTGCGGGTGGCTTAATTTTCTTGGTTATGACCGGCCATATTTCAGACAACTCAGCATTAAGTGCAATATAATTTTCTTGCCCTTCGGGAAGATCGTCTTCAGCAAAAATGGCTTCTGCAGGACACTCAGGTTCACATAAGGTACAATCAATACATTCCCCCGGATCAATGGCCAAAAAGTTGGGACCCTCATGAAAGCAATCAACAGGACATACTTCCACACAATCCGTGTATTTGCATTTAATGCAGTTCTCAACTACAACATAGGTCATTCTTTACTCCTGAATCCGGCTAATCATGTGAAGGCGGTATTTTAGTAGCAAATCCATTTTACCGCGAGTCTAAAAACAGAAAATAACACGCTGCAGAGCACTTATTTTCTCGTAAAGCTAGTTTTTACTTAATTCTTTCAATTCATACAGCGTTTCTAATGCCTGTTTTGGCGATAAATCATCTGGATTTACATGCGTCATCGCAGCATTTAACGGGTGCTCTGACGCCGCTGAAAACAGTGACATTTGCTGCTGCGGAACTTCCAGCGCCTGGGCTGCAATAGATTGACGTTCAAGCTGCCCCAAATGAGTCCGCGCATCTGCAACCACCTTTTTGGGAACGCCAGCGAGAGCAGCCACTTGCAAACCATAACTTTGATTCGCCGGCCCATCTTTCACTGAATGCAAAAATACAATGCTATCACCATGTTCCGCTGCGGTAAAATGAGTGTTTTCAATACTATCAATTTCATCAGGCAGATGTGTGAGTTCAAAATAATGGGTTGCAAACAAGGTAAACGAACCAATTTCCGTGGCTAAATTTCTGGCACATGCCCACGCCAGTGCAAGGCCATCAAACGTACTCGTTCCACGTCCGATCTCATCCATCAACACCAGGCTTTGGCGGGTCGCATTATGCAGAATATTCGCGGTTTCAGTCATTTCAACCATAAACGTCGAACGCCCACCCGCGAGGTCATCCGATGCCCCAATACGGGTGAATATTCTATCGATTGGGCCAATAACAACTCGTTGCGCAGGCACAAAACTACCCACATGTGCGAGCAAAGCAATAATAGCCGTTTGCCGCATAAACGTGGATTTACCGCCCATATTGGGGCCGGTAATAATTTTCATCCGCGTATGATTATTCAGCTCTAGGCCATTAGGCACAAAAGCATCGTCCAAAACTTGCTCAACCACGGGATGTCGTCCGGCTTGAATCTGGATAACCGGCTCCGAACTAAGCTCAGGACAACTGAAATCTAAACTCACCGCGCGTTCCGCCAAATTACACACCACGTCGAGTGTCGCCAAGCCTTGGGCGCTTTGCTGTAGCCCTAGTAACTCACTCTTTAGCCGATTAAGAATTTGCTCATATAATGCCTTCTCTTTGCGCAAAGCCCTTTCTTTCGCACTGAGCACCTGATCTTCAAAGGTTTTCAATTCGGGGGTAATATATCGCTCTGCGCCTTTGAGTGTTTGCCGACGAATATACTCTGTCGGTGCTTTATCACTATTAAGTTTGCTAATTTCGATAAAATAACCATGCACCCGATTATAACCAACTTTTAAGGTAGAAATGCCGGTACGTTCTCGCTCGCGAATTTCAAGATCAATCAAAAACTGATTACTATTATCCCTCAGTTCCCTAAGCTGATCTAATTCCTGATCAAAACCTGGCGCAATGACACCGCCATCGCGAATTAATACCGGCGGATTTTCGATAATCGACTGCGTCAATAACTCACATGTTTGTGAATGCTCGACTATTTGACTTTTCAGTTTTTGCAAACCCATTGAATCAATCTCTTGCAGCTTTGCAAGCAGCGCCGGCAGAACCGTCAACGAATCCCGCAATGTGGATAAATCTCGTGGCCTTGCAGAACCTAAAGCGACTCTTGCGAGAATACGTTCAATATCGCCGATACCTTGCAGTAATTCATGCAAGGATTGAAACTGGTAGTTTTCGATCAACACAGCAATGCTTTGGTAACGCTGTTTTAATCGATCGTGATCGCGAATGGGTTGATTCAGCCAACGCCGTAACATGCGCCCACCCATAGCCGTCGCTGTATTATCCATGACCGAGGCTAAAGTGTTTTCCGCCGTTCCTTGCAGATTACTGTCGATTTCTAAATTACTGCGCGTTGCAGCATCCATAATGATGCTGTTTTCTCGTTTTTCTAAATGAATTCCTTGAATATGCGGAAGTGCTGTTTTTTGCGTCTCTTTGACATACTCCAATAATGCACCGGCTGCACCTAAACCAACACTCATCTGCCCACAACCAAACCCCGTTAAATCTTTGGTTCCAAACTGCGTAGTCAGTAACCTGAATGCGCTTTCATGATCAAATAACCAAGGCGCATGTCTGCTCACGCCATTACGCTTAAGTAAACTGGATTGCTCAAGCAACGTAATAGATTCATTGACCAATAACTCAGCCGGTTGTAAACGCTCGATCTCAGCCAAAAAAGCATCTTCTCCATCAAGCTCCATTATGCTGAATCGCCCACTAGACATATCCAACCAAGCCAATGCAAAAAGATCATTGGCAAAATGCAATGCCGCTAATAAGTTATCTCGACGCTCCTCTAATAAACGCTCATCGGTGACCGTTCCAGGGGTAACAATACGCACCACTTGTCTTTCAACAGGCCCTTTGGAAGTAGCGGGGTCACCCACTTGCTCACAAATCGCAACAGACTCACCTAAACGTACCAGTTTTGCCAGATAACTCTCAGCGCTATGATGAGGAATGCCGGCCATAGGAATAGGCTGGCCGTTCGAAGTACCGCGCTTGGTTAAGGTAATATCGAGTAAGCGAGCTGCTTTCTTCGCGTCATCATGAAATAACTCATAAAAATCACCCATGCGATAAAACAACAATACATTGGGATGCTCCGCCTTAATACGCAAATATTGCTGCATCATCGGAGTATGTTGACTGGTGGTTTTTTTAGGGCGGACTTTGCTGACTTCTTCTGACACTAGAGATGAGTTCCTTGGGAAACGGGTTGATACTTTTGTAATGATGCCAATCTATACCAGTTAGGAGCTTGTCCGACTTAGAAAGTTATAAATCACACCATTGCTTTCGGTAGCTCTTGGCGATTACCCCAGTCTGACCATGCACCCGGATAGCCTTTAACCTGGGCAAAGCCCAATACTCGAAGCATGTAATACGCGTATGCAGAACGGCGGTGAGACTGACAATAAACAATCACTTCTTTATCTGGAGTAACACCAAGCTGAGAAAGCTCTTCCAACAAATCATGCTTTTTTCGCATACATAAATTATTGTCATCGTTTAAACCTGCTGTCCATTCAAAATGAACAGCATGTGGAATATGCCCTCCATAAAGAGAACGAATATCTTTTCCTTCATACTCTGCGCGGCTACGCACATCAAGTAAAACCACTCCTTCATCATCAAGCCTTTGCAGAATATAGTCTGAGTTTGCTGACCTTGATTCGTTGAACCGAACCGCATAACCAGACGGCAACCAGGATCCTTCTACCTCCTCAAGTGGAAATTCTTGTGCTTTCCACGCGGCTATCCCACCATCCAATAAAGCAACACTCAGGTGGTTCGCGGATTCCAAGGTCCAAAGAAATCGAGCGGCATTCGTTCCACCCACGTCATCATAAGCAATGATCGCGGATTCTGGCCGAATCCCAAGCCTTGAAAGCGTTACGCTAAAAGATGAAGCTGTGGGCAAAAGACCCTCCACTAATCCATCAGAGCGAACGATATCCGCGTAAGACACATAACGAGCGCCCGGCACATGCCCGATTAAATACCCCTTTCTGCTAGATAAATCGACAACAACAACATTTTTATCCGCTCTAATAGCTATTAACTCTTTGGCATTAATTAGACGTTTCAACATTCGTTTGTTTGATTAGTATTCGCTTTAATATTAAGACTTTACCGACTAAAAATTATCGCCTTTCGTTTGTAGGTATAATCTCATTCAGCCGCCGCATCATCTCAGCATGGACTTTTAAATTACCCGCAACTACATTTCCGGAGTCCAAATAATTATCATCACCCGCAAAATCTGTTAATACTCCACCCGCTTCTTCGATCAGCAAACATCCGGCCGCCATATCCCAAGAATTTAAGCCAAATTCCCAGAATCCGTCAAATCTACCCGCTGCAACATAGGCTAAGTCTAGAGCTGCAGAGCCTGCCCGCCGAACACCCGCAGTTCCTTCAATCATCGGTTTTAAAGTCGCAAGATATAAATCCAAATCCTGGTCTTCGCGGAAAGGAATGCCAGTAGCTAATAAAGCGCCTTGTAGACTTTTACGCTTTGCAACCCGAATTCGTCGTTCATTTAATTGCGCGCCCTCCCCTCGTGACGCCGTAAACATCTCGTCGTTAACGGGGTTGTACACAACCGCATGTTGAGTCTTATTCTTATGCCTAAGTGCGATAGATACTGCAAACTGAGGAAATCCATGCAAAAAGTTTGTGGTGCCATCCAGTGGATCAATAATCCACGTATACTCACTGTCGCGCTTATTTTGCTCACCACTTTCTTCCGCTATAATGGCGTGATCGGGATAAGCCCTGCGCAATGTTTTGATAATCTCTTGCTCTGCACGTTGATCAACTTCGGTCACAAAATCATTTTGTTTTTTTTCAATAATCTGTAATGTGTCGACGCGGTCAAGAGCGCGTACAATGATATTTCCTGCGCTGCGAGCGGCGCGTACTGCGATACTAACCATAGGCTGCATGAGTGATTTAGCTCCGCTTTTGATTATTTAAGGGTGGGATTAACGTCTTTCGACCAAGCCATAGCCTGAGACAAAGCGCGTATTGTATTTATAACGCGATACCAAAGCAATCAATGAACTAACAAAGTAGATGATGAACAACGAAAATATACGAATTGTACTCGTGGAAACCTCACACCCTGGAAATATAGGCGCGGTCGCTAGAGCGATGAAAAACATGTGTCTCTCTAAGCTCTACCTCGTCAATCCTTTAAACTACCCTTGCAGCAAAGCCACCGCCAGAGCATCCGGTGCTGACGAGGTTCTACAGCACGCCACTCAGTGCACTTCTTTGCGTGAAGCCTTAACGGACTGCCACCTGGCCATTGGCGCAAGCGCTCGCTTACGCACCATATCCTGGCCTCAATTAGACGCTAGAGAATGCGGGGAATTAGCGACACGTGAATCCGCAAAAGGCCAAGTAGCTATTGTTTTTGGTCGGGAAAACTCAGGATTGAGTAACGAAGAATTAAGTTTATGTCATTATTTAGCGCACATTCCGGCTAACCCAGAATATTCTTCACTCAATATCGCTGCTGCAGTACAAGTGATCACCTACGAGGTGATGATGAGCTTAGGATTACAGCAAAAGGCCGAGGTTGATCACTCATGCAAAAGCAATACTGTAAATATGGACAAAATGAATGCTTTTTATGAGCACTTAGAGCAAGCACTTGAAGAAATACACTACCTCAAGCCACCAAACAATATAAAACTAAAACAGCGTTTACGCCGTTTTTTCAACCGTGCTCGCCCTGATAATACCGAACTAGACATTCTTCATGGCATATTAAGCGCCGCTCAAGGTCGAAAATATGCATGGCTTAAGCAACACCAAGACTTGATAATGGACGAAATTGCTCACATTAAGAAAAACCCAGACGGCAGACACGAATAACGATGCTAAAACATATTAAAGAAGATATTCAGTGCGTATTTGACCGCGACCCGGCCGCTAGAAATACATTTGAGGTATTAACCACATACCCTGGAATACATGCATTACTAATACATCGTATTAGCAACCGCCTGTGGAAAACCAATCTCAAATGGATTGCGCGGTTTTTCTCGGCGATTTCTCGCTGGTTAACCGGTATTGAAATTCATCCCGGAGCTACTATAGGTAGGCGTTTTTTCATCGACCACGGAATGGGTGTAGTCATTGGGGAAACCGCAGAAATAGGAGATGACTGCACGTTATATCATGGTGTCACACTGGGAGGCACAAGCTGGAAAGAAGGCAAACGACACCCTACTTTAACGTCAAATGTCGTTGTTGGCGCTGGCGCCAAAGTACTAGGCCCCATCACATTGGCAGACGGCGCTAGAATTGGCTCAAATTCAGTTGTTGTTAATGATGTACCTAAAAATACGACCGTGGTAGGCGTTCCAGGACGAATGGTTTTGAAGAAGCAAGAAATTGATGTAAAACGGGAGCAAATTGCGCGCAAAATGGGTTTTGATTCTTATGGACAAACAGGAGATATGCCCGATCCCATGGTAAATGCCGTTAATAGCATGCTGGACCATATTCACGGATTGGACAAAAAAATCGAAGACATAGCTAAAGCGGTGAAATCTTTGGGAGTCGAAGTCAAAGATATCGACTTAGCCGACTTGAAAGAATGTGGAATTCACGACATGACCAAACCAGACAAAGAAGAAAAAACCTCGCTATAGAGAATATCAATAGACTTCAACAGTAAAACTAATAGTCGTAAAGTTTAGAGGGTTAAAAAGTTGACAAATATACTAAGTCTTGTAAAATTTTGATACTAATGCAACTATACGGATACCACGAGCAATTAAGTGAAAAATCAACTCGCTCGAGGTGCCCAATTACTATAAAAATCTATAACGAAAGGTGCCTATTATGAGACTTACTACAAAGGGACGTTATGCCGTAACTGCCATGCTCGATTTAGCCATCAATAGTTCTGGTGGCCCAATTACGCTTTCTGAAATATCAAAACGACAAGGTATTTCTCTGTCCTACTTAGAACAACTTTTTTCCAAATTACGCAAAAATGGCCTAGTGGATAGTGCGCGAGGCCCAGGTGGCGGCTATCGTCTTAGTCGTGATGCAGCAGAAATTGCAATAGCATCTGTTATTACCGCAGTCGATGAAAAAATAGACGTCACCAAGTGTGATGGTCGCGGCGATTGCGATAATGGCGGACCTTGTTTGACCCATGAACTCTGGCAGGACCTCAGCTGCAGAATATATGACTTCCTAAGCGGAATCACCTTAGGAAACCTAGTAGATAACCGCCAAATTCAAGAAGTTGCATTACGTCAACAAGAAGAAGCTCGCAGTGGAACAACGAACGAAGAAACCACTGTCGATCAGAGCGGAATACAATCGCCTGGTAGAACAGAAGTAACCGCCTAATATAATTTCCATATCAAGCATGTGTAAGAGTAATTGTTTGATGATGTTTTATTTGTAAGATGGCTATTTACCTGGATAACAATGCGACAACCTTGCTAGATGAGCGAGTGCTGGCTGCGATGCTGCCCTATCTTCAACAACAATATGGCAACCCGTCTGAAATTTACACTTTAGGACGCGAAGCGAGACAGGCGATAGATATCGCCCGCGAGCAAGTCGCCCAGTTAATGAATGTACAGCCCGCGCAAATCATTTTCACTAGCGGCGGAACAGAGGCTAATAACTGGGCAGTAAAACATGCATTCGAAAATTCACTGATCCAAAATTTTTACTACAGTGCAATCGAACACGCCTCAATAATTGAGACAATTAAAAGCCTTGCCAAAAGCAACATTGCATCCAAGGTACTGCCGGTTACTCCCACTGGCTTGGTAGACACCGCAATATTTTCCGATATGGCATGGGCAAAAAATACGCTGACATCGATTATGTGGGCGAATAATGAAACAGGTGTAATCCAAGATATTCCTTATTTTGCCGACAAAATAAGGCAAGCAGGTGGTTATTTTCACTGTGATGCCGTACAAGCGATTGGTAAAATAAACGCTGATTTTAGCACCAGCTTATGCCATAGCATGAGCATATCTGCACATAAAATACATGGCCCCAAAGGTGTAGGCGCCTTGATTATAGATAAATTAATTGACCCCAGCCCTTTAATCCACGGCGGAAAACAAGAGCGCGGCTATAGATCAGGCACCGAGAATGTGGCAGGAATTGTAGGATTTGGACAGGCCGCTGAAATCACTTTTAACGAAAGTATTGATTCCACCCAGCATTGCCTACTTTTGCAAAAGCGCCTGGAAAATAAACTCGAGAAAATCCCCGGAATCAAGATTTTTTCTAAGCACGAAAAAAGACTGCCAAATACTAGTTTTTTTGCCCTTGAGGGCATTGACGGAGAGTCAATGTTAATGGCGCTTGATACTGAGGGAATTGCGGTTGCGAGTGGCTCTGCTTGCTCAAGCATGTCAGAGAAACCCAGTCATGTCTTACTTGCAATGGGCGTTGATGAAGAATATGCCCGCGGAGCGATAAGAATCAGCCTAAGCAAGCATAACACCGACGCTGAAATCGATAAGTTTATAGAAATATTACAAAAAAAAATGGCTGTACTGAGATCCATATCTCTGACAGCAGAAGTATAAAATAGCATTGGATGGAGTCCTGAATGAAATTGCCAATATATCTAGATTATTCTGCAACGACACCGATCGATAAGCGTGTCGCCGATAAAATGAGTGAATACTTAACAGTTGATCATCACTTTGGTAATCCTGCATCACGTTCTCACGAATTTGGATGGAAAGCCGATAAAGCGATAAAGCTCGCACGTACACAAGTCGCAAACCTAATTAATGCCGACCCGAAAGAAATTGTTTGGACATCCGGGGCCACCGAATCTGACAATCTTGCGATTAAAGGTGCTGCTCATTTTTATCAAAAAAAAGGCAAGCACATCATTACCTATAAAACAGAACATAAAGCGGTATTAGATAGCTGCCGCCAGCTTGAACGCGAAGGCTTTGAAGTCACTTATCTTGAGCCTTTAACAAATGGACTGATTGATATTAAAAAGCTGCAGAACGCTATAAGGGAAGACACCACTTTAGTATCCATAATGCACGTAAACAATGAAATAGGTGTCATCCAAAATATAACCGCTATTGGCGAACTTACGCGCTCTAAAGGCGTTTTGCTCCATGTTGATGCAGCACAAAGCGCTGGAAAAGTAGCGATTGATTTGCAAGCAATGAAAGTAGATTTAATGTCATTTTCTGCACACAAAGCTTATGGCCCAAAAGGAATGGGCGCTTTATATGTACGCAGAAAACCACGCGTTAGAATCGAAGCGCAAATGCATGGAGGTGGACACGAACGCGGTATGCGCTCTGGCACACTTGCAGTGCATCAAATTGTTGGTATGGGAGAAGCATTCCACATCGCCAAGAACGAAATGGCCACAGAAAATGAACGCATCCGTATGTTACGCGACCGACTCCTTAACGGTTTAGAGGATATGGAAGAAATATACGTTAATGGTGACATGAAAAACCGTATCGCCGGGAACCTAAATATTAGCTTTAATTTTATCGAAGGCGAATCCCTAATTATGGCGGTTAAAGATATTGCCGTGTCCTCAGGCTCCGCTTGTACATCAGCAAGTCTAGAACCTTCATACGTATTACGTGCTATAGGCAGAAATGACGAGCTAGCCCATAGCTCGATCAGATTCACAATAGGACGCTTTACCACCGAAGAAGAAATTGACTACACCATCCAACTAATGAAAACCAAGGTTGATAAATTACGCGAATTATCACCTTTATGGGAAATGCATAAAGAAGGAATCGATCTCAACACCGTGCAATGGGCTGCACATTAAAAATCAGGTAACGATATGGCAATTACATTAACCCCAACTGCAGCCAACAGAGTTGCAGAATTTTTGAAAAACAGAGGCAAAGGTGAAGGCCTTCGATTAGGCGTAAAACCCAGTGGTTGCTCGGGCATGGCGTATGTCATCGAATTTGCAGATACGATTGAAGACACCGATGTCACTTTTGTTGACCATGGAGTGACCGTAATTGTTGATAATAAAAGTCTAATCTATCTAGATGGAACTGAACTTGATTTTACCAAAGAAGGACTCAACGAGGGTTTTAAATTCAACAACCCTAATGTTGACGCAGAATGCGGTTGTGGTGAAAGTTTTACCGTATAACGCACGCCGAAATTAAATGCCAACACCACCGTTATGAAAGATGATAATTTTTTTGAGCTCTTTGGATTAAAAGTGCAATTCGAAATCAATGGAGCCGACTTAACAGCACGCTATCGTGCTTTGCAGTCGCAAATTCACCCCGACAAATATACAAACGCTGCCGAAAAAGAACGTCTGCTATCGGTTCACAAAGCAGCGCTGGTAAATGAGGCATACCAGGTTTTAAAAACACCGTTGCCCCGTGCAAAATATATGCTTTCTCTACACGGCATCCTTTTAGATGAGCAACAAAGCACCACCTTAATGGCTCCTGATTTTTTAATGGAGCAAATGGAATTGCGTGAAGCACTCTCCGAAATTCAACACGCTGATAGCCCCATTAAGCTGCTCGATGATATTTTTAGCAAAATTGAAAGCAAGAAAAACCAATTAATATCAGACATCGCGCTTAAGCTATCAAAAGAAAGTAAAAAAGAATATGAAGCAGCGGCAGACAAAGTCAGGCAGCTTCAATTTTTTATAAAATTACAAGAAGAAGCTAGGCAAATAGAATCTCAACTCGACCTTTGAATTTATTTCGTTATGAACATAAAGTGAATGATTAATGGCATTATTACAAATTTCAGAACCCGGACAATCCACCACGCCCCATCAACGCCGATTTGCTGCAGGAATTGACTTAGGCACAACCAATTCCTTAGTCGCTACGGTTAGAAACGGAAAAGCGGAAACCTTAGCTGACGAAAGCAAAAAAGAGTTATTACCATCGGTTGTACGCTACCTCAGTAATGGCGAAATTCAAACGGGTGAAAAAGCCCTAAGCCATAGTATAGAAGATCCAAAGAACACGATTATTTCATCAAAGCGAATTATCGGAAGAAGCACTAAAGAACTCATACAAACCGATAAAAACCATACCAATGAATTTAGCCATACAGAAACTGGCACGGCTAAGATTCTCACCGTTGCAGGGGAAATAAGCCCTATTGAAGTAGCCAGCGAAATATTAAAAAACCTAAAAAACCGTGCTGAAAAAACCTTGGGTGATGAACTATCGGGCGTTGTAATTACCGTTCCCGCTTATTTTGATGATGCCCAGCGTCAAGCAACTAAAGATGCCGCAACGCTCGCCAACCTAAAGGTCTTTCGCCTGCTCAATGAACCCACTGCTGCTGCTATCGCTTATGGTCTGGATGCAGAGTCCGAAGGTGCCATAGTCGTATATGATTTTGGCGGTGGTACTTTTGATGTCTCAATCCTACAGCTTAACAAAGGCGTCTTTGAAGTATTAGCTACTGCTGGAGACACTCAGCTTGGCGGTGACGATCTCGACTTACTTATCGCAAACTGGATAACAAAAAAATTAGACATTCAATTTGAGCTAGACAAATCCACACTAAGATATATATACAATAAAGCCAAATACGCAAAAGAAAAACTAACCCAGGAAAACAAAGTTGCAATCGATTTGGATATTGATCAGGCGTTTAAAGGCACAATAATCCTAACTCGAAATAAGTTTAATGAAATCGTGGAGCCATTAGTAAAAAAAACGATTTCACCCTGTCGGCAGGCCATCCGTGACGCAAATATCAATAAAACAGAAATAAAAAATGTGGTTATGGTGGGTGGTTCTACTCGAATACCACTAGTACGCCAACTCGTAACTGATTTTTTTGAACAACAGATACATGTTGATATTGACCCCGATAAAGTCGTTGCGCTAGGTGCCGCCATCCAAGCTGATATTTTAGCTGGCAATAAACCTGATTCCGATATGTTACTACTAGACGTCAACCCACTATCATTAGGCATAGAAACAATGGGAGGCCTGGTTGAAAAAATAATTTCGCGTAACACGACTTTACCCGTTGCTCGCGCACAAGAATTCACAACATTTAAAGAGGGTCAAACTGCATTAGCGATACATGTAGTACAAGGTGAACGCGAACTTGTTGATGATT
This sequence comes from Gammaproteobacteria bacterium, assembly GCA_027021445.1. Lineage (GTDB taxonomy): Bacteria > Pseudomonadota > Gammaproteobacteria > S012-40 > S012-40 > JALUUH01. The sequence goes on along the minus strand of JALUUH010000235.1, from coordinate 61,957 downwards.
GCAGATCATTAGCTCGCTTCGAACTACACGGGATACCGCCTATGGTTGCAGGTGCTGCTAAAATACGGGTTACATTTCAGATCGATGCAGACGGATTATTAAATGTTTCTGCTAGAGAAACTATCAGCGGAGTAGAGAGCCAGATTACGGTCAAACCATCTTATGGCTTAGAATCTGATGAAATTGAAAACATGTTACGCTCTTCGATAAAACACGCCGCCGAAGACCTAGGCATGAGAAAACTCCGCGAACAACAAGTCGCCGCAAAACGAGAACTCGAAGCCATTGAAGCTGCGCTATTGGAAGATGCAGACACCCATCTAAATGCTGAAGAAAGAACTAAAATTGATGCTGCCGTTGATCAATTACGCGCTTGCATGGAAGACAGCGACTCCGCAATAATAAAAAAAGCAATCAAAAATGTCGAACAAGTTGCTAGTTTTTACGTCGAACGCCGCATGAATAAGAATATTCAGCAAGCGCTCACCGGCCACAATGTCAATGATATAAATATTTAAGGTCCATTAATGCCACAAATTATTATTTTACCTCACGAAGAATTATGCCCAGAAGGTGTAGTAACCGAAGTCACCAAAGGTGAAAGCATTTGCGATGCTTTGCTAGAAGCCGGTGTTAACATTGAACACGCTTGTGAAAAATCATGTGCCTGTACTACGTGTCACGTTTATATACGGGAAGGCTTAGATTCTCTTAAAGATGCCACCGAAGAAGAAGATGACTTATTAGACAAGGCCTGGGGACTAGAACCTGATTCGCGCTTAAGCTGCCAAGCTCTGGTCGACGAAACAGATTTAGTTGTTGAAATCCCTAAGTATACGATCAACATGGTTTCAGAGAAATAACCCAAAGACTATATAAGCCAGGAAAATACAGATGAAAATCAAATGGACAGACAGCTTAGACATCGCCATTGCACTGGATGAAAAACATCCCGACATCGACCCACAACTTATTCGCTTTACAGACCTACATACATGGGTTTGTGAACTAGAAGGGTTTGATGACGATCCACAACGATCAGGCGAAAAAATCCTTGAAGCCATTCAAATGGCTTGGATAGAGGAAAGAGACCAGTAGCAACTGCCTGAGAACAGTGTGATACGTTACGCACGCTCTACCCCGATCGCTATTCTCGGACAGGCTCCTAGGATAAAGCAAGATACAACAAGTGTGTTACGGAGTCACAACCACCCCATTATCAGCACGTTGTAATAAGATAATATTGTCGTTATCAACAGGCGGCGTAAACCCTGGCACTTCAACAAGCTCACCATCGCCTTGATACGCACCTAAATTCGGCGTATACAAACATACTTCAAAGTTTTCGCAAAGCCCATTATCATTCCCGACGTTATCTGAAACAATTTCTACTGCGTTTTCCAGATAAGGGGCAGGCATGTAAGCTTCGCCATTATCAGTCGTCTCTGAGTTATTCGTCTCGGTGCCACTGAGGCGTGTATGCACAGCCATGTCCGCTGGTATTGCGTTTTTGCTATGTAACACACTGGCACTCATGGAAGGTACACGCCAGTCCATTAGAGTACATATACCTGAGCTTATTGGAGTATAGGAGCAAGCACCTTTGCGTTTAATAGATAGTCCACCCTCATACTCCCCCCACGCTTGACTGATAAGCGCTGGACGCTCTTCTTGCTGAATAGACTGTTGACCGCTAATATCATGAATAAAAGTTTCAGTGATGGGCGCATCAACAGCGGAAACCAGAGTCACATCACTGCAACGACCAGAAGGAGACTCTTCAAAGCAATTATCAGGATTATAAGCGGCAACAATGTTATTCAAGGTATTGGTATCAGAATCACTGGCCGCATCAAAATAAACACCTTGCAAGAAATTATTAACACTGGTCAAATTAGAAATAAAATTGTAAGTAGCTTGGGTCGTCCCGCCGCCGATTGATTTGCTCAAAAATGCAATTCCTGCACTATCATTAGATGAAGTATAAATATTTAATAAAATATTATTCTGCGCTGAGTTCAAAGACAGCCCATGCCCAAGATTATTAAAACTCGCTACATCCGACAAAATATTATGAATGCCCGTAATACGAATCCCGTCGCCATCATTCCAGCTGGCCACAATATCAGTGAATTTGTTAAAGTTACCGTTGATAAAATAACCCGCCTCGTCAGCATCCAGTACATGCGTATTAGTGACAACATTAAATATTTCATTCACATTAAATAATGCCGTGGCATTATCATAGACCGCTTTAAGAGCAGGATTATTGTCGATCTTGATACCATATTTTGTACTGTCCTCGACACGTGTGTTCTTAATCGTTGTCACATAGGCATTACTTAGCCATATCAGAGATTCTGCGGTATATGTCATCTGAAAATTATTAACGACATTAAGCCTTGCAAACAAGTCAGTACTCCTAATCACTAGACCGTTCTGATTGCGGCCAACATTTTTATATACTCCTTCGATCCAGGTATAACTCGCCCCAGCAACTTCAATCGCATTCCTATTCGTGAAAAAACCCACTCGCTGAGTGACTCCGGGGGCCGTCACTAACGCGATGCCATCGGCCTTAATCAAATAATTCGATCCGGTGGATTCCTTGATAATATAGATGGCTCCAGCTACATCCAGTGTGGAACCAAGCCCGGCGACCTTAATTGGGTTATTCCACCAGAGGCCAGCAGTCGCATCACCTATGGAAGTTGTGTTTCCATTTTCAATAATAATGAGCCGCATTAGCTTCCAGCTTACACGTTGAAAATCAATCAAATCGGTCAATCCTTTTCCATCAGCAAGACCGGTGCTCGATACCGTCACGAGTCCGGCTTCTTCTGAGCATACCCAATTAAAAGCACCTTGATTATCCGTTACCGATATGCCATCACAGCTATTTACGGAATCAGGTAGTTCAAACTGACGCAGCTCCCCACCATGTGCGCAATGTAATGTTGTTTCAGTTTCAGAACAATTTTTACCGCTCTCAACAGTGCTGTAATAAGAGTTCCAATTTGCAGCTTCCGCTTTAGAGGCTTGAATATCGCTACAAGAAATAGTGATGAAAGGATCATTGTCTGCAACAACACCTTCAAGTTTATTTGACGCACAAAAGCCGGTGGTATCCGCAAACTGAATGAGTTCAATCTTATAAGGGCTCTTCGGCACCAATGACGTAGAAAACTCAAAATCAATGCTCTCAGCGGAGCCGTCGCCAGTCACGGTTTGCTCAACACCGTCCTGGTCGACTAATTTTAGCGATCCTTTAAGGTTGTTAATAATCCCTTTTACGCGGTAACTTTGTGGTGTAGAGAACTCAATAGTTTTCGGCGAAACCAGCGTATTCCCTTCAAGGTCTTGGATCGACGTCTTTAACGTTATTTTATAAGTAGTATCTACTGGTAAATCACCCGCCGTCTTTTCGAAAGTAAATTTTAATTTATACTCACTATCATCATAAACCCATGACCCCGGCAATTTCGGTTCGACGGTCAATCCACCAGAAGCAAGTGCTTCAGTTCCATTGATTGATTCACTGAATTCGACTGAAATTTGGGTAGTAGACGGCGGTAAGGTTTTGGTATTTACGAGGTCTGCGGGTTCAATCTTAGCGATGACTGGTGCGGTATAATCAGTCTTGTCTTTTAAGCCAAAAATATCCCCGCCACCGCCACACGCAGACAAAAGAGAAACCAGAAACGCAACAATCAGGAAATGGGCTTTTGTTTTCATAGATAACGGTAACTTAGCCAGATTTAATCTTGTTATTATACGCGCTTTTGTAGAATTTTTCAACACTCTTGTCCTTTTTTGGTTAAAAAACAACCCTCCCTTTGCGGCAAAATAAACATTACTATCAATGACTTACTTACAGAAGATAATGCCAGTCATTAACTAGCCAGGCTTAATGCCAAGATATACCATATTGGGCAAATAATTAGGGAGAACTTATACCGCTCTACTTAACCGGAATTTTATCACTTTTGCAAACTCGATTAATTCGAATTTTCAATACTTTGGGAATACGTATAGAGAAAATTTACGTCCAAAAAGAGACAAGTACAGAATTACCCCGTATTTAGAAAAAAGCACTCCAACTTAAGGTCACTAACGAGCGATTACGAAAATAGCCAAATTCAGAATTTTCTTCGCCCGCAAACACATAGCCTTTGAGCGCAAATGAAATATACCTGTTACCATTAAAACCCACGTAGGGATTAAGAAAAAACTCGTATTTATCAAGACCCACAATATAATTTACACCGTATTTCCAACGGTTGCTCATTGAGCGCGAAACAAGCTCCCCCGAAACACGCAAACGTGTCTTGCGATCAAGCAAAGCCTCATTACTCCCTAATTGCCGACCCGAAAACTGAATAGTTAAATCGGTTCTTGCTAAACTAGTTTGAAAATTAGCTTGAATCAGCCACTCAAGCGCAATCGCCGTCGCATAACTATAATCAACCTTGGTAATTGGAGCATCACTCACAAATGCCGTTTCAAACATCCAATAACGCGTACCTTCTTCAAAACTAAGAACCCAGCTACCGGGGTGCATAGGTATTAAGGTACTCCCGGAAGTTCCAACTAACGCTGTTGGGGCATCACTGCCCGCCGATAAAGCATCGATAATTTGCTGATTAACCCGATAATAGGGACTTGATCTTCGCGCATACTGAAATGTAAACGCATGATATGCATAGGTTAATTCTCGACTAAACTTAATGCCTAGGCCACCATGCTGAAGTTTCTTCTTCTCCTGCTCGCGCGTCCCATTTTTCACTAAATATTTGAGAGATTCAGGTGTTTCAATATCCATAATACGGCCATCGCTACGGCTCAGAGGATGCCAGATACTGGCTTCATCGGGTAATACCGCCGGTCTAAATAGCGGCATCCACAACAGGTCGGCCTGATAATTAGCGACGATTAACTCCCAACGCAAATTTAGCGATGAACGTCTGCGCGCAAGAATGTTTTCATCTAAACGGTATCGGGTTAAATCTTTAACACTCAAACGATCACTCAGTGAATCATGCTTTCCTGTCCCCCAAGAAACTAACTGGGTGCCAGCCGTCCAGCGGTTTGTATCCTGGATATGCTGGACAAACGTCGGAGTATAATCAAACCTTGTCTGTTGAACATCAAGTTCGCCGGATTGCTCAAAAGTATCCATACGCAAACCATAACTCAAATTCGTGCGCTCGCTTAACGCCGATAAATGCCCAAGAGTTGCCGTAAAATAACTCGCTGTATTCAACCCGTTTTCCTGGCCCCAGCCGCTAAACTCACCTTTTAAATAGCCATTAAACAGGCGCTTTGAACGGACTAATTGATCACTTAAGGTCAATGGCAGCGCCACAATAAGATACTCGGTAATTCGATGCGGCTTCTGCGATGTTCGAATGTCCGAAAACCCCAGGCGAGCAAGCTCATCATGTCGATGCCAATAATATACATCTTCGTACATGGCCCCCGCATGAACCCAAAAACCTGGGCCAGACTCTGTTTTACGCAAATACGCATCAATTCCCGCTTTTTGCAACTGTTTAATGACTGCATTAGCCACTTTTCTTTTTAGGTATAAGCCCAAACTCAAGGTCTTAAGCTGTACAATAATATCCTGTTGACGCATTACTACTTTCTGCTCATTCGCGAGCAATCCCGCAAAAATTTCCTGAGCTTCTTTGAGATCAGTAAATCTAATGATCACCTTGCCCTCTTCCGCTTGAAATTTTGGATACTTAATATTTGCACTCGTTGCACTAAAAGCTGTGCCACAGCAAAGTAAAACCATTGAAATCAAACATTTCAAAGTTATTAACTTAACTTTAGCTTTAAACCTCCAAGCCATATCTACCCATATTCCAAAATTACCAACGGAATTACGCATTATGTATATCGGAAGAAACCTTATATGAGTTGAATTTCAGGAACGTAACTATTGAGATTTAAAAGGAAAGATCGAAACCTAAAGAAATATAGTCTTCTTTATCTTCGTGCCCAACAAAATCCAAATCATCGTCAATGGGCAGTAAATCCAGGGTAATTTCAAAAATTACTCGCGCATTTCGCGAGAGGTAAAAAGAAGCAGACGAAGTAATCGCATTTAAACCCAAACCTTCGTAAATAGTGCCAGAGTCCTTAAAATCACCCGCTAACGCATAGTTATACAAGAGAGAAAAGGCAAGCTCATCACTCGCGAAATAATCAGCACCTAAAAATCCGGCATACCAGCTATATCGGTCTCCAGGATCAATAAAATCCACCCACTGATTCATCAATGCTTGACCATAAAAACGCACTGAGTTATTTGCATGCATCGCAAAATCTAGCCCGAAGACAGAGCGTGCACTTTCTGTCACTCCGCGTTGATCCGCAAGAACACCTGATGCTGATTGCTGCTGACCATTCAGCCAAAACAAACCCAGATCAAACAAAGAAAACTTCATCCGAAAATATGCATAAAAATTTTTACCGCTATTATCATCTAAAAAATAATCATTTCGATAAATACCTGCCGCGTTAGCTGGTGCACTAGAATTAAGCTCACTGCCATTCGTCATTCCCACGCTGATGGGCAAATCATCAAAATAACCATCAATTCGAATCCCTCTGTCTACTCCAATACGACTCAGCTCATAGGCTAAATAAGATTGAAAGGTAAGCCGTGTTTTTGAGTTAAACATTACGTCCGTTATTGAAAACTGACCGAATTTAATATTGACAGGCAACACACCACCCGAGCGATAACGTACCCAGCCTTCATTCAAGCGAATTGCGCCGTCATTAATAGCCGGCGCAAAAGTCCCGGCCAATAAAAAGTCTAATTTATCGGAAACGCTAGACGCCGACATCAACTTAATTTTCTCCGGGGCATGCATATCAAAAAAAGGACTCATCCCTGTTTCACCAGTTGCAAAATCGAGAATTTCACGGCCACGCCGCAATTTCGCGTATCCACTGGCTCGAATAGAAAACGGAAACGCCTTAGTCAGATCTAATCGATCATCCTTGGTATTCACATCGTCTGATTTTTTCTTAAACGGCGCCACACCGGTCACTGCAAACCTTTGGCCCATCTCATTCAGCGCGGGTGCTGCTGAATGACAAGCAGTACAGCTCACCTGATATATACGCGAATACAGAGGACTCGCCTCCACGGCGACGAAAAGTCCAAATAAAATACCGAAGCAAGCTAAGCGCCCACCATTATTCATTTTTTTACCCAAAGTCCTCCAATTGACTCCAAAATTACTTCCTTTCGGCATTCCACTGATCAATATGACGACAACAGCAAAAGTTCCTTTAGAACACGCCTGATGAGCGCTGAAATATATAATCCAACAAGTAGTTGGCTGAAAAGTGCACGAAGTGCTAAAATCCGCGCCTTTCGTAATCTTTGCTACCTAGATCCTGCAAGTGATCGTGCTTGCAAGATCTAGGTGCTAGCTAAACCACACAACATGGAGTAACTCATGGCCGTAGAACGTACTATTTCTATTATCAAACCTGACGCCGTCGCTAAAAACGTTATTGGTGAAATTTATGCGCGTTTTGAACAAGCAGGCCTGCAAATTGTCGCTGCTAAAATGGTTCATTTATCCAAAGAACAAGCAGGCGAATTTTATGCGGTTCACAAAGAACGTCCTTTTTATGATGACTTAGTAGGGTTCATGACCTCTGGCCCAGTGATGATTCAAATTTTGGAAGGCGATAATGCCATTGCGAAAAATCGTGATGTCATGGGTGCCACAAACCCTAAAGAGGCAGCCCCCGGTACTATTCGAGCAGATTTTGCTGACAGCATTGACGCCAATGCGGTTCACGGCTCAGATGCTCCAGAAACAGCGGCACAAGAAATTGCTTTTTTCTTCGATAATGCTGAAATTTGTGCGCGATAAAAGCTAGCTATGTCCGTTATTGCGCCAAAACAAAATTTGCTAAATTTTGACCCTAATGGCTTGCAGCAGTTTTTTGCCGATCACGGTGAAAAACCTTTCCGCTCAACCCAATTGTTAAAGTGGATATATCATCGCGGTATATCCGATTTTGCTGCAATGACGGACTTCTCTAAGAGCTTAAGAACTTTACTGAGTTCCCGTGCTGAAATTCGTGCCCCAGAAATGGTGGTTGAGCAAAACTCCAACGACGGCACACGAAAATGGTTGTTACGCCTTGATGATGGCAACTGTATCGAGACTGTTTTTATTCCTGAATCAGGCCGTGGAACCTTGTGTATTTCGTCACAAGTCGGTTGTATATTAAACTGCTCCTTTTGCTCAACCGCCAAGCAAGGTTTTAATCGCAACCTCACAACCTCAGAAATTATTGGGCAACTATGGATTGCCGCCAAATTGCTCGGACAATTCGAAGCAAATCAACAACATCGCATCATTACCAATGTAGTATTCATGGGCATGGGTGAGCCTTTATTGAACTACGATCAAGTACTTCCTGCGCTGAGACTCATGCTGGAAGACAACGCTTTTGGCCTATCCAAACGTCGAGTCACTCTAAGTACTGCCGGCATTATCCCGGCCTTAGACAAATTACGCGAAGACTGTGATGTTAGTCTTGCCATTTCATTACACGCCACCACCGACGAACTACGCAACGAACTCGTGCCCGTTAATAAAAAATACCCCATTGCTGATTTGCTCGCCGCGTGCAAAAGATATGTGGACGACACCGCCAGAAAAAAAATCACCTTTGAATATGTCATGCTGAGAGGCATTAACGACCAAGCAAAACATGCCAAGGAACTGGTAAAATTATTACAAGGAATTCCTGCAAAAATAAACCTTATTCCGTTCAACCCATACCCAAACTCCGTCTATAAAACATCTACGCAAGCGGATATTGATGTGTTTTACCATGAATTATACCGCGCAGGCATGACTACGATTACCCGCCGAACCAGGGGCGAAGATATTGATGCGGCTTGCGGCCAACTGGCGGGAAAAGTGCTTGATAGAACCCAGAGAAGAGAACGGATAAAGAAACAGTTGAATGACGCAAATGGAGAGAAAAAAGCCGGTAATTCAAATTAAATCATTCTTACTCTTAATTTCATTCATCCTCAGCAGTTGTGTAACCATCAACGAGAATCAATCCAGCTCCGAGGAAAAGGTAAGCATTAACCTAAGACTAGGCACAGAGTATCTAAAACAAGGGCGAATGGAAAATGCTCTGAATTATTTTCAAAAAGCCCTGTCTGAAGACTCAGACTCCTATATCACACACTTAATGCTTGCAGAAGTGCACAAAAGATTAGGTAATTTTTCACAAGCTGAAATATACTTTCAAAAAGCCATTGATAACGTTCCGAATAACAGCAGCGAATACGGCATAGTACATAATAATTTTGGTGTTTATTTGTGTACAAAGGGACTGCTCGAGCAAGCAGAGCAACATTTTCTTAACGCAGCAAAACATAAGATGTATGTCACACCATCTGCCGCTTACGAAAATGCCGCTTTATGTGCCGTAAAACAAAACAAACAACAAGCAGAAATTTATTTCCGTAAGGCTTTAGCGTTAAATGCGACACAACAGCGTTCACTACTCGAAATGGCTAAGTTACAATTTGCGCAACAAAATTATCTGGAAACCCGCCGCTATATCCTGCAGTTTCATGCAATAGCGAAAGCGACTCCTGAAAGCATGAAAATAGATATTGAGCTAAAACAAATACTTGGAAACAAAACGTCTTCTGATAAACTCAACATTAAACCCAATAGTAGAAAACCGAACTAGAAGGATAAAAAAATGGCAGATCCCGTTTTAGACAGAGACTCCATCAGTGAAAAACCAGAAATAAACCCAGACATCAGTGCGTTAATCAATGAATTGCAACAAATGAGCACCGAAGGCCCTGGAAAAATACTCGCTAGACTACGTAAAAGCATGGAAATTTCAGAAATGGAAGCGGCCTCAAGAATGAACATGAGCATTTACCAACTACGGGCTTTAGAAAATGATAAATTTGATGAACTGCCCGCTCCAATATATGTAAAAAACTTCTGTCGACGGTATGCGAACCTCGTTGGCCTACCTTCGGAAGAAGTCGTGGCATGTTTTGAACGTTATGGACATGAACTAGAACCAGAATTGGCCAGAGTAGCTTATCGAGACAAAATTGATAGCCGTCATACCTCCATGCGCTGGGCAATGTATACGGTTGCAATACTATTACTCGTTCTCGCCATCCTCTGGGGACGTTCAGCAGGAATTGGGGAATCACTCACTTTAAACACACTCGATTCAATATCAAGCTCAAAGACAGAACCTGAATCTTCTACATTGGCTTTACCTACGCCCAGTATTGACAATACGTTGGAATTACCTAAAAAAGAGTAGTCAAAAGATAAATTAAACAATTGGAATAATCACTCATCTCCGTCGCTACTAATTATAAAGTAAATCGTGATCCTATTGTATTTCTAGAATAAAATTACTCATTCCTAAGACCGTCCCCTAATTATGGAGAACAATGTGGCCAAGCATATCCAAGCCATCCGTGGAATGCATGACATTCTTCCAGCACGCATGCCCTACTGGCAGCAACTGGAACAAACGATTAAAAACATCTTGATGAACTACGGTTATGCCGAAATTCGTCTGCCCGTGGTCGAAAAAACCGATTTATTTTTACGCTCAATTGGCAAAGTAACCGACATTGTCGAAAAAGAAATGTACAGTTTCGAGGATAGAAACGGGGATAATCTTAGCCTTCGACCGGAAGGAACGGCAGGATGCGTCCGAGCTGCTATAGAAAACGGCTTATTACATAATCAAACGCAAAAACTATGGTATTTTGGCCCGATGTTTCGACATGAACGGCCACAAAAAGGGCGATATCGCCAATTTTATCAATTTGGAGTAGAAGCCTTTGGCTTTGAAGGCCCGGAGCTCGATGCAGAATTGCTCTTTCTAACCCATAGGTTATGGACAAATCTTGGCTTATTACCCCATCTAAAGCTGCAAATTAACTCACTGGGAACACCCGAGTGCCGTGCAAGTTATCGCGCGCTATTAGTGGCATATCTTGCGAAGCACGAAGCCGACCTCGACGAAGATAGCCAACGCCGATTAACAACAAATCCATTACGCGTTTTAGACAGCAAAAATACCCAAACCCAAGAAATTGTAAAACATGCTCCGAGATTACTAGAGCACCTAGACGAAGAATCACAACGGCATTTTGCCACGCTAAAAAATTTACTCGACAAGACGGGGATTGAATACGAAGTAAATCCTTCATTAGTCCGCGGATTAGATTATTATACGCGAACCGTTTTTGAATGGGTGACGGATAAACTCGGTGCCCAAGGTACCGTCTGCGCGGGTGGCAGATTTGATGGTTTGGTAACACAATTAGGTGGGCGAGCGACGCCCGCCGCAGGGTTCGCCATGGGAGCTGAGCGCCTTATCAGCTTATTAGAAGAAACCCAGGCTTCTCCCCCGACTACTACACCTGACTGCTATCTAGCCATGGTTGGAGCAGGAACCCAAGAGGCAGGGATGGTTCTCATTGAGCAAATTCGCAACCAAATACCTAAGCTATCCGTGTTACAGAACCTAAATGGCGGTAGTTTTAAAGCACAAATGAAACGAGCAGATAAAAGTGGCGCACACTGGGCCTTATTACTCGGCGAATCGGAGTTAGAAAACAAGCAAATTACGATCAAAGCATTGCGTGAAACGGCCGAACAACGGACTATTTCACAGGATGAACTAACGGACTTCTTAAAATCTCAGTTAGAATAGACAACATCGAGAATTTATACTCTAGAAGACTGTCTGAGAACAGCCTCCTAGATCGCCTAAATTTTATGTAAAGAGGAATGACCTTGGAAACCTATCGTACCGAAGAAGATCAAATAGACGCCATTAAACGCTGGTGGGAAAAAAACGGCAAATACCTAATTATCGCATTGATATTCATTTTTGCTGGTGTTGTTGGCGGTGGTATCTGGAAAGATTATAAGCAAACAGCTCAATTCACAGTCTCCAACGAATTTGACGCAATGATGGAAGAACTGCGCAACGAGAAAACGGATGCCGCATTAAAACGTGGTGGACAACTCATCGATAAGCACAAGGAATCCCACTATGCGATCATGTCATCTCTCGCCATGGCCAAGATCGAAGCCGAAAAAGGAAACCTAGACGAAGCCAAAATGCGCTTAAGCTGGGCCTTAGATAATAACGATAAACCCGCCATCGAACATATTATTCGTTTACGTTTAATCCGAGTACTCATTGCCACAGGAGAGTTAAATGAGGCATTAACACATACCATGCAAGGCAATATGAGTGATTTTGCATCGGAATACTCGGTACTCAAAGGTGATATTTATCGTGCACAAGGCGAATTTGATCAAGCAAGAAGTGCTTATCAGCACACGTTACAAAGTGATGGCGCAACACCCCAAACCAAGCAATTGGTACAACTAAAACTTGATGACTTAGGTAATGGCCCAACAGTTTCCAGCACGTCAATGACTGCCCCGGAAATATCCGCCCCAGCAGTGGCTACGCAAGAAACCCCTGCTCTCGAATCGGTAGCGACAGAAGCAAACTCAGCTAAAACCGAAAACCCAATAACTGCAGGAACACCTACTGAGATCGCACCAGCTGAAACCACCACCGCCGAAATGAGTCCCATTGAGACAATACCTGCTACAGTGACAACTAACGAGGTGCAACCTTGATTCGAAGTCTTATTATAGGTGTGTGCTTCCTCGCCGTTTTATCTGCTTGCGAAAGCACTCCAAAAAAGCTGGATGAGGAAAAACTCGCGTATATCTCCAGCATAAAAACGATAAGCGTCAATCCTTTATGGTCAGTGCAACTCGCAGATCATGGAATTAATCGCATCAGCAAACAACGTGCTACCCTCAGCGATAAAATACTTTATGTCGCCGATCACAGCGGCTTAGTGATGGCCCTCCATGCAGACAGCGGAAAGCACATATGGAAAAAACAATTCACCGATGCGTTTACCGCTGGCCCCAACGTCGCCAATAATTATCTCGCACTCGGAACAAGAGATGCCGGTGTCTTACTCCTCGATAAAAACGACGGTCAATTGATCTGGAAAAAATCCGTTAGTAGCGAAATTCTAGCAGCACCGCAAATATCCAGCAGCAACGTCATCGTGCAAAGCAATGATGGAAAAATAACAGCACTCGATCTACGTAGCGGCGAGCAAGTTTGGGTTTATGATAGAAACGTTCCCCCACTAACCCTACGCGGCACCGCCTCACCCGTTATCACTGAAGATAAAGTGATTACCGGCTTTGCCAACGGAAAATTAGTCGCGCTCTCCGTTGATGATGGAAAAATGATTTGGGAGACTACAATAGCCGTCCCTAAAGGAAGATCGGAATTAGAGCGAATGGTTGATGTCGATGGACTGATTCAAGTCCATGATGACACAGTTTATGTCAGCAGCTTCCAAGGTAGAGCCGTGGCCTTAACGGCTGGCACAGGACGCATTCTATGGACACGTGAAATGTCTTCTCACCTTGGCGTATCCATGGCCAATGACTTATTATTCATCACCGATGTCGATGGTAAAATATGGGCTTTAGATCGACGTAATGGTTCCACGCTCTGGGTGCAAGAAAAACTCAAAAAAATAGTCACGACTACGCCATTAGTCGTCGCTGAAAATTTAATTGTTGGCGGCATTGATGGCTCTATTTTCTCACTTGCCAAAGAAGACGGCAAAGTACTAGGGCGAGTCGATTACCAATGGCTGGGAGAAGAAACCGGCATCATCAATCTTGCAGAAAGCACAGAAGTAAAAAATGCATTTGATGCCGCACATGATATTGAAGATGTCCGAGTTATTAGCCCCCCCCTCAGCAATGGAAAGCAAATCTTTGTTCCATATCAAAATGGCGCTTTTATTTCGCTGGCCTATAAATAACGATGAAACGTGTTATTGCCCTGGTAGGCCGCCCAAATGTCGGCAAATCCACCTTATTCAACCGCCTCACCAAAAGCCGTGACGCATTGGTGGCCAACGAGCCTGGCCTAACTCGTGATCGTCGATATGGGAATGTTAAAGCAGGCCAAGGCGATTTCATTGTTATTGATACCGGCGGCATCACCAGTGATGCCGGCATTGATAAACTCATCGCGGAACAAGCTCGACAGGCCATGGAAGAAGCTAACGCGGTATTATTCCTGGTTGATGGCAAAGAAGGAATCACTGTAGCGGACGAAGCCATTGTAAAAACCCTGCGTAAACTTAAAAAACCCATCTACCTCATTGTCAACAAAACAGAACGCCTCGACGCTGACATCGTCACTGCTGATTTTTATAGTATGGGGCTAGGTCAACCCTACCCTATCGCCGCTGAACACGGCTCCGGGGTTAACGAACTCATGGATTTCATTGATACCGAATTAGACTCAGATCGAGAAGCACATGAAGAAGACGACGAACATAGCGCAAAAGTAGCGATTGTGGGTCGACCTAACGTCGGCAAATCTACTTTAGTCAATCGCTTACTCGGAGAAGAACGCGTACTCGCATTCGATATGCCGGGCACCACACGCGATAGCATTTTCATACCGTTCGAGCACAATAATCACCCCTATACCTTAATCGATACTGCAGGTGTTCGCAGACGCACACGAGTCTCCGAAAAAATTGAAAAATTCAGCATCATAAAAGCCTTGCAAGCTATAGACTCCTGCCACGTAGTCATGTTTGTACTCGATGCACAAGCAGAAATCAGTGCCCAAGATGCCACCTTGCTCGGATACATACTCGATGAAGGAAAAGCGCTCGTCATCGCCGTGAATAAATGGGACGGCCTTAGCCAAGACCAACGTGAGTGGATAAAAACAGAATACGAACGCAAACTCAGTTTTGTTGATTTTGCGTCAGTACATTATATTTCAGCCTTACACGGCAGCGGCGTCGGTCTCTTAATGGATGTTGTACACAAAGCTTATCAATCATCAATGAGCGACTTTGCAACCCCCATGCTCACTCGAATATTAGAAGACGCGGTAAGCTCACATCAGCCCCCTCTCGTTCATGGTCGGCGTATTAAACTACGGTATGCACATCAAGGCGGTAAAAATCCACCCGTTATCGTAATACATGGCAATCAAATAAATCGCGTTCCAGAAAGTTATACCCGTTATCTTATTAACACCTTCCGTAAAGTTTTAAAAATCAAAGGCTCACCTTTGCGCGTGGTCTATAAAGGCAGCGACAACCCCTATAAAGAAAAACGAATTAAGCTAACACCATTGCAAGAATACAAAAAAAAGAGCACCGGCAAGAGATACGGGAAAAAAAAATAACCCCTCGTACTTCAACAAGACTAGCGCTTGTTATACCCACCTCATTAAAGTACATTATATTATGATGTTATCACTTGATGCCATCCTAGGAGCTCAGATACCATTATTAATTTAATATCAACTCAGAGGTATTTAATTCACATGAAACAATCTGTTGTCGTTATCGGTATAGGAGAAATAGGTGGCGTATTTGCGCGTGGTTTATTACGCTTAGGCCACCCTGTATTTCCAGTTACACGAGATATGGATATACAACAAGCCGCCCAACAATGCCCTGACCCAGAACTTGTTTTGTTGTCCGTCGCCGAAGCAGATCTATCAGCTTGCCTAACCAATATTCCGCAAGTATGGATTAACAAACTTGTTTTGATTCAAAATGAATTACTGCCAAAAGACTGGCAAACACATAACATTGAAAACCCCACGGTCATGTCCATATGGTTTGAAAAAAAGAAAGGCCAAGATGCTAAAGTATTAATACCCAGCCCCGTCTTTGGTAAACATTCAGACAGTTTAATAAATGCGCTCGGGAAACTCGACATACCGACCCACAAAGTAGCAAATTCTGCAGAACTAGAATTTGAGCTTGTGCGTAAAAATGTCTACATATTAACAACTAACATATCCGGTTTAGTTTGTGGCGGGGTAGTGAGTGAGTTGTGGAAAAACAACCAAGCCTTAGCGCGACAAGTCGCAAATGAAGTCATAGATATTCAAGAAACCCTGATAGACAAAAAAATTGATCGAGAAAAACAGGTTAGTGGATTTATCGAAGGCATACAAGGCGACCCTCAGCATAAATGCATGGGACGTTCTGCACCTGCTCGCTTAGCACGCGCCATAGTCCTAGCAAATGAAGCAGGACTCGCTGTACCAAAATTAAGAGAAATTGCACAACATAATCCTAAAACCCGCAGTTAACCGCTATGGATAAGTCGATGATAAAAAATAGACCACCTACCGTCAATGCTTTAAAAAACACAGGTGATAAACACCTCGACGCATCCACCTTAGAATCCAAATGGCAACTCAAGTTCGAATATTCAAGGAAACCGTAATGACCACAAAAACTCATGCCATACATGCACTAGAGCTTGGCCCCATGGACAACTTTGTATATTTAATTCAAGACTTAGAAAGCAATCGCGGAGCCATCGTTGATCCCGCCTGGGATGTGCAACAAGTCATCAAACTCGCCAAAGAAAAAGGCATCAACGTTACTGATGTCTTGTTAACACATAGTCATAACGACCATATTAACGGCATAGAAGAACTCAATCAAAGCATCGATACTCAAATTCATTTATTGAAACAAGAAGCTAAGTTTTGGGGGCAATATGAGAACACACCAACCACTCATCATGGCGGCGACATCATCAAACTCGGTAAAACAGAAATAGAAGTATTACACACACCTGGACACACACCCGGATCAGCTTGTTATCACATTCAAAATGATTTAATTACCGGTGATACCCTGTTTGTATTTGGATGCGGACGTTGCGATCTCGCGGGCGGCGACCCCAATATCATGTACGATACTCTACGCCAACTAGGTTCTGATCTACCTTCAAACACTATCATTCACCCTGGCCATAACTACGCTGAAAAACAAACCTCGACAATGCAAGAGCAGGTAGCAGGCAACCCTTTCATGCACTTCGACAATAAAAAAGACTTTAGTCAATACCGCATGCATGATCACGATAAAATTCGCAACACACCTTATCGTTCAGAGAAAAGACAATCCTAGATTCAACATTCCGTATTTCGGTTATTATCCCCAACTATAACCGCAAGCACCTTATTGCTCGCGCCATACAATCTGTCATCAATCAAACATATAAGGCACATGAAATTATTGTTATAGATGATGGCTCGAATGACGACAGTGTAGAATTTATACATGCAAGTTTTCCTCATGTTATTTTAGTGTCACAAGCAAACAAAGGAGTAAGCTCGGCACGTAACCAGGGCATTAAACGCTCAACCGGGAATTGGATTGCACTATTAGACTCTGACGACGAATGGTTACCTGACAAGCTTAAAATGCAAACCGACGTTCTATCCAAAAATACAGATCACTTTGTTTGTCACACAGAAGAAATATGGATTCGCAATGGCAAACGTGTCAACCAAAAAAACAAACACAAAAAATCAGGCGGATGGATATTCTCCGAATGTTTGACCTTATGCGCCATGTCTCCTTCCTCCATAATGTTACACCGTTCTTTGCTCGATGAATTTTCTGGTTTTGATGAATCCTTACCCGCTTGCGAAGACTATGACTTGTGGTTGAAAATTTGCGCAAAATATCCGGTATTATTTGTCAATACCGCACTCATTAAGAAGTATGGGGGCCACGAAGATCAACTCTCACAAAAATATTGGGGCATGGATAGATTCAGAATTAGAGCACTTGACAACCTACTACAATATCATCGGCTAAAACCCGAAGATAAACAAAATGCGGTCGCAATGCTCATTAAAAAAATTGACATCGTCGTGAATGGTGCCATCAAACGAAACAAAAAACATGATGTGGAAGATCTGATAAAATTACGTACCATCTATACTGCAGAGAGCGAAACAAAATGAGGATAATAACATGCGCATTACAATGTGAAGCACAAGCCTTCATCGATCACTTCAGTATGAAGTCGATTCTAAATCACCCATTTAAAATCCACCAAAAAAATGACATCCTTTTAATAATATCAGGGATCGGAAAGCTCAATATGGCCGCCGCGTGCGCCTATGTTTATGCAAAATTTAACAACCCCGTTTGCTCTTGGTTAAACATCGGAATATGCGGCGCACGTAAAAAACCCATAGGAAGTATTTTTATCGCGAATAAAGTCAGTGCTGACTTCAGCATGCTATACGGGTATCCTCCACTTATCATTAAAACCGAAATCGAAAGCAGCCCACTCATTACCGTTGACCAGCCGACTGAAAATTATAAAAACAATAACATCTACGACATGGAGGCAGCTGGTTTTTATGCAACATGTATTAAATTCACTACGACTGAATTAGTCAGCTGCCTAAAAGTCGTCTCAGACAATGAACAACAATCTATAAAAAATATCGATAAAAATTATGTTCATGAACTCATGGGAAATGCCTTATCAAGCATTCTGACTTATTTCGATCAACAAAATGAACTACTGCAAGAATATCAACTGGAAAAACAAACCCCTGTTTATTATCATGAACTAACCACTGCATTCCACTTCACAAAAACTCAACAACATCAATTAAAAAAAGCACTAGACCGCCTTACTCTAAATTCCAATAATGACATAAATATAGAGTTGAATAAGTACTCAAACGCCAAACAGGTTTTACAATATCTCGACAACCTACTCACCCTACAGAAAGTGAAGCTATAAATGATTTCAAATATTTATATCGAAGAAGAAATCATTGATCATACACGCACCCGCCAGATACTCGCTCGTTTCAAAAATGCCGAGCAAATAATTTGCACACATTACAGCGAGGTATTCAACCCGTCTGCACAAAATTTTCGACTACAAAAAAACAATCCTTCGTTAATCTTAGCAAAAAAAATGAATCGCTTTGTGCATCAAGCACCGGATGCTTACCGAATTGGCCCTTATCATAATTATTACTTTTCACACATGATGAATTGTATTTACGACTGCCGATACTGTTTTTTACAAGGCATGTATCGCAGCGCACATTATGTTTTATTTGTAAACTATGAAGACTTTATAACTGAAATAAAAACCGTTGCCAGCCAGCATAGTGAGGATGTTGCCTTTTTTTCTGGCTATGATTGTGACAGTTTAGCGCTTGAACCCGTTACCCACTTTGCAAAATATTTCACCCCTGAAATATTGAATATAAAAAACGCCTATTTAGAACTGCGAACCAAAAGCACTCAAATAAGACATCTACTCGACATGTCGGCAAACCCACGCTGCATCGTTGCATTTTCAATTTCTCCAGAGGATGTTATTAACAAAATAGAACACAAAACCCCCTCTTTACAAAAACGGATTGATGCCATTAAAAAACTGCAAAACAAGGGCTGGACGATTGGCTTACGCTTTGATCCCATTATCTATTATGACGGCTATGAACAAGCCTATAAAAATATGTTTGAAACTATTTTTTCCGCCATTGACACAGCAGCATTGCATTCTGTCAGTCTTGGAGTTTTTCGCATGCCGGATAAATTCTTTAAAAACCTGATAAAAATGCATCCCAGAGAACATATTTTTTCTGGGCCAATGGAATCATCGAATGGCATGACTTCATATAAGTTTGACCTGGAGAATAAAATGATTTTTTATTGTGAGCAAATATTACTTCAATACATACCTGCTAAAAAATATTTCCGGTGCTTAGATGCCTAAAGAACAATCTAAAATATTAATTACCGGCGCAAGTTCAGGGATAGGCCTAGCCATTGCGTCTTGCTTAATACAATGCAATTATCAAGTTGTTGCTTTGGCCAGAAATAGCTCACGCATTCCAACTGAAGTTAAAAACAATAATAATTTCACGTTTATTTCGGTGGATTTTTTCGACTTAGATACACTCCCATCGCAACTTAAGAGCATACAAAAAAAACATAATGATATAAACTCTGTTATCTGCTGCGCCGGCAAAGGAAGATTTGCTTCCATCGAAGAGTTTTCTTACTCTCAGATTAAAGAGCTAATAGATCTCAACTTTACAAGCCAAGCTTTTGTTGTTCGTGCGTTTTTACCTCGACTGAAACAACAAAAAAATGCCAGCATTGTATTCATAGGATCAGAAGCCGCATTAAAAGGAGGAAAAAAAGGGGCGATTTATAGCGCCAGTAAGTTTGCCTTAAGAGGGTTCGCGCAAGCTATACGGGAAGAATGTTCAAGCTCAAATATTGGAGTCACAATCATTAATCCTGGCATGGTTAACACACCGTTTTTTGACCAGCTTGATTTCTCCCCGGGCCCAGACGCAGACAATTACATTCAAACTAACGACCTTGCAAATACCATCGTATTTATCCTAGAAAGTCGGCAAGGAACCGTTTTTGATGAAATCAATCTATCTCCTTTAAAAAAAGTAATTGATTTCAAAAAATAGAATTCACCCATAAATTTCACCAAAAACAACAAGTTTAACCAGAGGCTATTCGCATGAAAAGGACAGTAAACACTTTGCTCATTAGCGCAAGCATAGCAACTTTTACCCTGAGCACAGGAAATGCCGAGACCACAAGCCCATTCCTCGTCAGCTCATCAGCATCTATCATCGGCCTCGCTGCCTCGCTTTCTCAACCACGCATAGAACCGGTTGATGACCGAACAATCTCAAAAATGATTGCCAAAATAGATCGACACAAAGAAACCCGCTACTCGAAATCAGATGATTCTTATACATTACAAATGTATGGAATTCTTACCGCAGAATACAAACCAAGCTTTGGGCTTACGTTAACCGAAGATAGAAGCCACAATGCCATAGAATGTCGCTTTGACGATGAAGGAGACCTTTCAATACCCGGCCTTAGTTCTCAAAAAGCCATGATATTTCAAACCCGATGCAACGAATTGGTCACCGCATTCAATCAGCAAATACCCGATCCTATCACTAAAAGACGAGCAGCACCTATACCCCGAATCCAGAAAAAATCGGCTCCCAAGAAACGAAAACCCGAAACAATCATCGATAAAATGGCCGCCAGCGACTTCACGCTCTACTGGCGTAACACAGGCATGTATACCTTCTATATGGGCGGAGTTGTACAGGCGGAATACAAACCAGGCTCAGGTCTAATCCTTCGCGAAGACAAAGATGAAAATGCCTTAGAGTGTCACTACAACGAGCAACTGGGACTTCAGGTTAAGAAAAAAGAGAAATCTGATTTTCGCGATCGCTGCTCGGCACTCATGCTAAGCTTTGATGAACAGATTTCCGAGTAAGAGGTGAGTTTAACGGATGCGACACTAACTACTTTTTTGGGAGTACCAATCCACCCTCATAAAAACGACAAAACTTGCAATTAATCAATTAGTTACGACTCACTCCTCCACTTAACACTCAAACCACCATGCTAAACCTATATCTGCTTTTCCGCTACCCCTTGTTTCGGAGTATTTTACTATGTATCTTAGAGCTGTCACCACTTCCAGACTATCCTATCAACTGAAATACCCGAATGGATGTCTAGAATGAGTACTAGCACTGTCCATTAATCTAGGATTCTGTCTGTGATAATTTAAAGACAAGAAATTGGGGGAATATCATGCAACATCACAACTTTAAAACATTATCAGTTTACGCAATCGCCACACTCTTATTAGCGAGCTGCGCCAATACAAATACGAAACCAAGCTCGCCTGGAAATACCGCCACCAGCCCCACAACCCTAGACAGCCCCTTGTCGCCGGTCAGCTCAACACCGTTGCAAGCAAGCACCAGTAAAACTCCTACTCACACCATCAAAGAAGTGCCCAGCATAATTGATAAAATGGCAGCACATTCACGCACCTTGTACTGGGGTACAAAAGATAGCTACACCTATTACCACGGGGGAGTACTCGAAGCAGAATACAAACCCGGCAAAGGCATTACCCTAAGAGAAGATAAAGAAGAAAATGCCATTGAATGTCATTTTAATGAAGCAGGCAATTTATCGCTCAATAGCTCAGACTCTCCTGGTTTAAAAAAGAAGTGTTCGCAGTTAATGTTTACATTTGACGAGCAAATTTCAGAATAATGACGGCTATTCGTCTCATTTGATCGAAAATATACGCAATTAGGCGTATTCTTTTGACCATTGATGGTCTGCAGCGAAGCACAGGGATGTGCGAGAGCGTGCGCTACAATTTCTATTCTCGGACAGCCTCCTAGGGTAAAATACGCCCCACTAAAATTCATATAGGCTTCTTCATGTTAGATAAAGCGTTAATCACCAATGCGATTGCTGTGCTTTTCATCCTTGGCGGTATATTTCTCAATATTTACCAAGATCACTTACTTTCAATCGGATTATTCGCGCTATCTGGAGCGCTAACAAACTGGCTAGCGATTCACATGCTGTTTGAAAAAGTCCCACTCTTATATGGCTCAGGTGTCATCCCTAACAGATTTGAAGAATTTAAAAGCTCAATTAAGCATTTAATAATGGATCAATTTTTTCAAGAAGAAAATCTCAAACGCTTCATTAGCGAAGAAGAAAAATCAGTGCATAAATGGCTTAAACCAGGTCGACTCATTGACGAGTTGAATTACGAGACACTTTTTCAGCGCTTAGTTGATGCCATAATGGAATCTTCGTTTGGCGATATGTTAGACATGCTTGGCGGCAGAAATGCGCTAGATAACTTAAAAATCCCTTTTATTGGCAAAATCAAGGAAGCACTCAATGAAATGGTTCATAAGGACAAATTTCAAAAAGCACTTGCATCAAGCATCGACAGTGAGCAATTAAGTGTCGATATAAAAGCCAAAATCGAAACCATTGTTGACCAGCGACTCAATGAATTAACGCCCCAGCTGGTTAAAGAAATTATTCAAACACTGATCAAAGAACACCTAGGATGGCTCGTCGTATGGGGCGGTGTTTTTGGTGGACTCATCGGCTTAGCCGTTAGCCTAACGGGGTTTAGCTAATGAGCGCCCATTCCTAAACGAGCTGATGGTATGAAACTGTTATTGGCCAGTATTCCCCGCTGCCCCCCCATTTGCTACATTACGTTATTATTTCAAGCTAACAATCCACTCATTGATATGAGTCGCACAATCTTTTGCATCATTACCAAGCAGCAATTCAGTTGCATTGATATAACTATAATTCAAAAATGTTGCCGTCATAATGGAGGCGAGAAACTCACTACTATCAGCCGATGTATCAAGATCATCTAAACTAGAAACAAATAGAGCAGATTGCTGCGACTTGGGAATAACTTTATCTTTAATAAATACCTCTAGCTTTTTGTTAGAATATAGACCAGAAGAATATACTTTATCGCCATGCTCTAACAAGTACTTATTAAAATAACGATTATCTTGCACCATAAACTCAGCCGCATATTCTACAAAATAATCGATAAATTTCGGCTCTGCGAAAAAATCAATTAATACGATGGAGTGAAGCTCTTCTTTTAATGAAAGGGAAAGCGCGACCAGGGCACCAAAGCCTTTTCCTACAACAATATTATTGACCTTATTAGACTTTGCGACATGCGCTAAAATCTGTTGACGATAATCATCCACGACCTCGGACAAAGAAGCCGTAGATTCCACTTGTTGACGCAGAATTATTGCTTGCCACCCTTTCCACTCAAAACAAGGCTGCCACACACACCACTCCCAGGCCTCATTTTGATCTGCTGAAATAAAAAATATATTCAAATTCTTTGCATCTATCATCTACAGTCGGTCATCATCAAAACCCCGCCACTTATTTTCTCCAAGCACTACAGCCTTACAACAAATGCAAACTAATACGCTAGAACTTGCGGACAAATATTTCGACCACTTGCCATCAACTAGCTACAATATGCTGATTCTGTATGGACTTTTCTAGTTTACATGTACACAATACATTTTTTATTCCGTGACCTGATGTCCGCTTTAATATCTATCACGCCTTTATCTAAGAACAAACTGGAGTACACTCATGATTAAGACTCATTCTAAAATAATTTTGCTCACCCTGTCCATTTTCCTCATCTTTGGTTGTGCCGGAAAAGTTGAACGAATGGGGGCTGATGAAGTTAAAGACCTCAGCGGAAAATGGAATGACACAGATTCTCGCCTGGTATCTGAAGAAATGGTGAGAGACGTTTTAAACCGTCCTTGGTTAACTCGATTTGAAACTAAAATGGGCCGCCCACCTGCTGTTATTATCGGCAAAGTTCGAAACAAAAGCCATGAGCATATCAATGTCGCAACTTTCGTTAATGATATTGAAGGTGAATTAATAAACTCCGGTGTGGTTGATTTTGTTGCTTCGCGTGACGAACGCAATGAAATCCGAGAAGAACGCAAAGATATGGATATTAATGCTTCTGAAAATAGCCGCAAAGAAATGGGTGAGGAAATGGGTGCGGATTTCATGCTGAAAGGGACTTTTAGCACCATTCTCGATACTGACGGAAAACAACAAATACGCTTCTATCAAGTTGACCTTAATTTAATCAATCTCGCCAATAATCGAAAAGTTTGGCAAGGCCAAAAGAAAATTAAAAAATTCGTAACCAAAGCGAGCGCGAGAAGATAGAAATTTTTTGCTCAATTAACCAAAAACGAAATGGTAGAGCTATTACTTAAAAACAATAAATAAAGGACTTTGGCATGCAACGTTTATTTTTTTCAATCTTACTCACAATAGTTATTAGTGGATGCGCCACCTACTCGGACTCTTTTAAACCTATAGAAGCTAAGCTTGCAAAGGGTGAATACGATGGCGCACTTGAACTCATAGAAAAAAATAAGGGTGAAGAACGTGACTTAGTCCTTTATATGATGAACAAAGCCATGGTGCTCCGAATGAAAGGGGAATTTGAGGCCAGCAATAATGTATTTGAAGCCGCAAAAGCTGAAATATTACGTGTTGAAGCCATTAGCGTTAGTGAACAAGCAAGCGCACTCGTTGTCAATGACAGCCTACGAAGCTATGTAGGCGAAAGCTATGAAAGAGTCATGTTGCATATCTATAAAGCCCTCAATTACCTAGAACTGAATGATGTTGACGGGGCGAGAATTGAAGCCTTGCAGATTGACGAACTCATGCAACAATTACCCGAGGATGATTATGCTGCCGACTCATTTTCAAGATATTTGACTGGAATGATATTCGAGGATTTAGACGAAGAAGATTCCGCACTCGTCTTTTATCGAAAATCACACGACAGTTATATAAAAAATAGTGATGTCGCCGTATCCGAACCAAATGCATTAAAAGCTGATTTGTTACGATTAACAGATGCGCTAGGC
This sequence comes from Gammaproteobacteria bacterium, assembly GCA_027021445.1. GTDB lineage: Bacteria > Pseudomonadota > Gammaproteobacteria > S012-40 > S012-40 > JALUUH01. Next base: position 36,655 of record JALUUH010000235.1, on the reverse strand, counting down.
TTTGATAATGAACATGATCAATATCAAGAAAGCTTCCAAAAAGTTTCCTTTGCCAACAGCAAGCAACTCAATCAAAAGGGTGAACTCGTTATAATTGTTAACAACAATCTCGTTCCGATAAAAAGCGAACATGCGATTAATGCCCAGTCCCCGCAAACCGGGCGATTAATAAGAATATCCGTGCCCTTATACCAAAATAAACCCACATATGTTAGCCAAATTAGAGTCACAATAGATGGCAAAAATTTTTCAGGTGAAATCACTGAAGACCTTGAAAAAATTGCGAATTATATGTTGGATAAACAACTACCGCTGATAACCGCTAGAGCCGTTGCACGCGCTGTTATTAAAGATAAAACGGCTGGTAAGGTGGGCGATGCAAATCCAATCATGGGTTTGATTGTAAATATTTTCGGCTTTGTTTCCGAACGCGCCGACACCAGAAGCTGGGTAACCTTGCCGCAAAATATTCACTTAGCGAGGATACCCATTGATGCCGGAACTTATGATGTTAGCGTAGAACTATTAAATAGCGATAACGACGTCATCGCAACTCAAAGCTATGAAAATGTTCGTGTTAAAAAACGCCAAAAAACCTATAAAACTTACCACTGGGTTGCTGCTAGTCGATAGCATTAAAAATAAATACACTCCTGGAAAGGCCATCGTAAAAAGGAAATACTAAAAATGAAAACAACCGAACATTTTGCTTTTTTGCTGACTATTTTAGTTGTTTTTTCTTGGCTTGTTGGATGCGCGAGTACCGGTGAAAATTCAAAACGCCCGGCCTGGATTAATGGTGAAAGCTCACAGTTTCCAAGAGATTTTTACCTCCTAGGCGTTGGACAAGGTTCGACGCTAGACAAAGCATCCAATGCGGCAAGATCAGATCTTGGAAAATCCATCAAGGTTTCAATTAGCTCGAACTTAACAACCAGGCTTGAAGTTGAGCAACGTAAAAACAGCTCGGGTTCATCAGAAAATATTTCATCGACAACAGATAGGCAAATTCGCACACGTAGCCAAGTCAAACTGCAAGGCATTAATATCGAAAAAAGCTGGCAAGATCCCATATCAAAAGAATATTATTCTCTTGCCACCTTAGATAGAAAAATTGCAGAAAAATATTTACGCGGTGATATCAACGAAAAAAACCACCAAATCATGAGTCTTATTGATTCTGCCACGAATAGCCAAGATGCCTTTCACGCCCTCGGCTTACTGCTAAAAGCGAAAAAACATGCTCGTAGCAGATCCGAACTCAATGAGTATTTACGGGTAGTAAATCGGACTGGAAAAGGAATCGCCTCCTCTGTTGGAGCCAGCGATATTGATGCGCAATTAAATAAGCTGCAACGCTCAATTAAAATATCAGTAAGTAGTACAGGTACCGAATCTGAAAAACTTATGGAATATGCCAGCGGCGTATTAGGAGAAGCCGGGTTTCTTGCGGATATTGGCGAAGCTTCAGACTTCATACTCAAAGTATCCCTAAGAGACAATAAACCATTTACCAAAGACGGCTGGATTTGGATACGAGCATTGTTAGCAATCAGCCTGGTTAATTCATCGGATAACAGCGTAAAAGGCTCGCATGAGTGGAAAATAAAGCAATCTGCTAGAGAAGAACAGAGCGCCAGATCACGCCTCATTAACAAATCTGGAAAGCTACTGGATGATCAGCTAATTGACACATTGATCGGCTTCGCCAGCCATTAAAACATATAAAATCAGGAACTCCCGCTAACTAGATTTACGAAGGAATGGGTCACTGTTTTGCCGTTCCATGGGCCATTCCTGGCACTAGTTACGGCAAAACAGTGACCTATTCCACGCTTAGCGGGAACAGCTGATATAAAACAACAACCTACATTGTAAGCTATTGTATTTTTTACCCTTTAATTACTGCCTGAATGTGCGCCTGTTCACAAACTCAAGTATTTGCACTCATACAAACCTCTCATTATCCGAAAGCCTAAACAAGACTGACTGAGTTCATGGACGAGACTTTCGCTCCTAAGCAATCCCAAAGGTATTAGGCATGATTAAAATCAATTCAAACATCCCCTCTATGAATGCGCAAAAAAACCTAAACCGCATAGGTGATAATCTAAAAACACCGTTAGAGCGAATGTCATCAGGAAAACGAATTAATAGCGCAAAAGACGATGCCGCAGGACTCGCCATCGTGGCACGTATGGCAACCCAAATACTCGGTAACAATGTCGCTATTCGCAATACCAATGATGGCATCTCACTCGCGCAAACCGCCGAAGGCGCTCTGCAAGAAGCCAGCGGTATGCTGCAACGTGTACGCGAACTCGCCGTGCAATCAATTAACGGAACTAATTCCCCATCTGACCGTAGAGCTTTACAACAAGAAGCCGCACAACTAAGCTCCGAACTAAATCGTGTTGCATCATCAACAGAATTCAATAGTCAAAAATTACTAGATGGAAGCTTCGGAACAGCGCTCTTTCAAGTCGGTGCAAATGCTAATGACACCATCGTCGCAACTACCGCAAACTTTAACACCGATCAATATGGCGATTTTCAGCTCTCTGGAGAAGCAAGCTCGGTCGCCGCAACAGACCGCATCGCCGTGGGTGGTAGCATCGACATTACCGGTGCTAGCGGATCAGTAAGTGTCAATTATGCCGCCGGTGATTCTGCTAAAGCAATTGCGGAGTCAGTGAATCAAGCCGCTGAACAAACGGGGGTAGAAGCTTCAGCAATAACAGAAACTTCACTTAGCTTTAATACGGCTGGGAATTATCAGCTCAATATATCAGCTGATAATGGAACAACAGAAACCGTCAACTTTTCAATCGATAGCACAACTGGCGTAGAATCACTCTCGCAGGCCGTCAGCGCTGTTAATGAAAAAAGCGGTTCAACCGGCGTCATTGCTGCCGTTAATGATGACGGATCCGGCATCACGCTCACCAATTATGAAGGTGAAAGCATCACCGTCAGTGACACCACAAATGCAAACGCCGGTGATGTAACCGTAAGCTCGGGCGCAAGCAGCCAAACACTAACCGCTGACACTACGGCAGATACAACGATAGCCACTGGCCAGGTTTCCTTTCGCTCAGACAAATCATTCACCACCGCTAGCACGGCTGGAGCTGTAACCGCAAATGCTTCTGAATCAGCGCAATTATTGGAAGTTGCAAATATCGATATTAGTGGCGTAGACCAGGCGAACCAAGCACTGTCAGTCATTGACGCAGCAATCTCTAGAGTAGCGATGCAACGTGCCGAGTTCGGTGCATTACAAAACAAATTTGAATCAACTGTGCGCAGTACGGAAAATTATTCCGTTAATCTATCAGCCGCTCGCAGCCGTATTGAAGACACTGACTATGCAAAAGAATCGGCCGAACTCATTCGTGCAACGATCTTGCAAAAAGCAGGAATTGCCATGCTTGGACAAGCTAATATAACGCCACAGATAGCTTTAGGCTTGTTGGGGAAAAAATAAGAATCGTATAGAGAGATAAAATATTCTCGTACAAAAAAGGTCTCTCGATTGAGAGACCTTTTTGCATTATATACGGCGGTGTCCGAAAATAAGTCTCATTCCAGAGCTTGCCTTCTAGGACAGGCTCCTAGCGCATTTTTGCAATATCTGCGGCTAACTCATCCTGCCCTTGTTTCGCCTGGAACTTTTGCCACAACGCTTTTTCATTGTTCATACTGGTCTTTAAGGCCGCCTTAGTCATTGCTTCTAGCCCGGTTTCATCGAAACCAACAAGAACATAAAGTGCGCGTGTAGTAGGGTTTGAATAACTTCGAAATATTTTCGTTCCAACCAAACTTTCATCGGTAATCTGTTTAGTCACGGAAGCGTTAACCAAATCAACAGTTTCAGCATCTGCCGCACCGGTGATTCCGGCGAACTGCTTTATCATGTTTTGAACTTGTACCCGCATACGTTGTGCTAATTGCACACGCGCCGAGGTTGCCGCCATTTGCTTCATAAAATCATGACCAGCGCCCGAAAATCCAGCAGAGCCGGTAGCAGACACTTCTACTCCATCCACGGGGAAATCACACACCCACCCTGGTGCTTCAACGTCCGGCGAATCTGGAAACACACATTCTTGAACACCTTTGCTACCACAACCCACTAGTATGATAGCAAGTGACACGCTTGCTATTCCTAATCCCAATTTATTCATTGATTTTCTCCTGAAGTAGCGTAATGAGGTATTTTGCCCATTACAAAATATAATCATCTTGATTAAGATATACTTACTAGGAGGCTGTCTGAGAACAGACTCCTAAATAACCTATTGAACCAGCAATTAAAAAAACCCAACCATGAGTCATTGTAATACGATCGCCTGCTAATTACTAAGATTAGTATTGGAACTCCATTTTGCTCAATTAATCGCGCTCTTCATTCCGCAGTTAACCGCTACAGAGCATTGTTATATTGTTGATTACAATAAAAAACTGTGTACTAAATAAGCTTTATCAAAGATATCCAGCGTTTGTTGAAACTTCCAGCTATATTGAACGAGCTTGACCGGGAAATCTACGCAATCAGACTTGTTCGCAATAGCTCAGTCTGTTCGATGTATTTACATCAATAATTGAAAGCTTTTCATGCCAACAGATACTCCATTCACCATTACCTCTACTGAATGCTCACCTGGGTAATAAACACGGGTCGTTATTTTTTTAATGACATGGTTTTTTTCTGACACCAGTGTTTTTTTAGCAGGAAAAGTGATGGATTTCCACTTAAAAACCTTTGCTGTTGTTTTGCCATTTGCTTTCTGATGGTGAATCACATAATCAATCATTAAGGCTTGTTTTTTATTAGAAGTCGAACGAATGGATAGCGAGAACTGCAAGGCATTACCAAACTCCACAATAGGCGTTGATATCTCGAGTTTCGCATCCGCAATTTTAGGTGCGCCGTATCCTAGTACTCGTAATGCTTTTTTATGCCCGCTTTTAATCAAGGTGCGGCAAGCATGTCGAATTAATTTTTTGCGTTGGTCACTCGCATCTACCATCCATTGCTGCGCAATTTCTGCTACCAGATCAGGATGATCTTTTGAAATGTCATTCAGATTATTTGCAACTGAACGTCGCACATATTCTTTTTCATCATCTTTTAGTTTCTCGAGCAAGGCTATAACCGGTAAAGGGTCTTCTATAAACACGGGCAATCTCATCGCCCATGGTAATCGCGGCCGGGTTCCTTCAGAAACTAAACGCCGAACATGTTGACTATCATCCTGCGTCCATTTTTTTAATACTGCCAATGTTTTTTTAGGAGATGCTATTAAAAAAAACCGAATCGCAAATTCGGAAGAAGAACACTTCGTCATACTCTTAAGCAAGGTCATTGATAGATCAAAATAATCGTGCCCAAGTTCACCGACATAATCAGCCATCGGCATAACAGCCCAACCCGAAATGTTATCAGTATTCACTGCACCTAATGATAGATCATCACCAAGATCCGGCCCCAAGCAAGCTAACATAATCGCCCCGGATTTTTCAAAATCATCTGGCAGATGTTTAATCATCGCATCTGTTATCTGCTGCGAACGCTGCTTTAATTCAAGCACGTGAAAATCACGCGATGCATCAGCCACAAAGCGCTTTGCATTAAATGCGGGCCACTGCTTTTCAAAATGCTTCGCCATGCCACAGATAAGTTTTTTGTTAAATAGGTTCTTAAACGGCTCAGGCACAGGTGATCACTCCATTGTGTATAAAAATATAGAATTAGGATTATATAAGAACCCTACTGACAGCATTATGTCAGTAGGTAGGGGATGACAATGAACTGAAACACTCATAGTCGTTTATCTTCGGCAAAATTCTGCGCTAAAAACCGCATTACTAACTTGATTCTTTCGACATTTCGAAGATCTGGATGGGTGAGCAACCACAGCTTGCTAAGCTCACCAGGATCAAAGGTGAACAAACGCCTGAGACCCGAACGCTGTTGATCATTGGGCAAAAAAGCCAAACCTTGTCCCGCTTCCGCAAAATAAGACATGGCAACCAAGTCATCACAGCGTACATGAATCTGTTGCGAATAGTTTTTTTCCAGCCAACTAAATGCCGGCAAATCGATCATATTGCCATTGCCACCAATCAAGCGATGATCCGCCAAATCATCCAGGCAAAGAGGTAACGGCGAATGCTCAGTATAAGCAACACTCCCATACACGCTCCAACTGATATCACGCAACTTTCGACCTACCAAATGCTCTGGTGGTTTAAGCGTCGCCCGTACTGCAATGTCCGCTTGGCGATTACTCATATTGAACGCTAGATTACTCACCAATAACTCTATACGTATTTCCGGATATCGCAGGCTAAATTCAGCCAAATAACGCGGTAAAAAATGGTAGGCGATATTATTCGGTGCAGTAAGTTTTACCGTACCTCTCGGCTCCACGTCCTTGCCCAGTACTCGACGTTCAAGCTCATTAAATTCATCCGAGATTTTACACGCGAGATCCAATATCTCTTCACCCGTCGCAGTAAGCTGATAACCATGTGTGAAACGCTCAAATAAGCGCCCTCCTAACGCTTGCTCTAAGCTGTTCAGCCGCCGGAACACCGTTGAGTGATTAACACCTAGGTCCTTTGCTGCCCCTGCCAAAGATCCTTGCCGGACAATCGCCAAAAAAACTTTTAATGAATTCCAATCCATAATCCCGCCCTTTGCATTATTGCAAAATCAATATGCGCATATTGCCAATTTACTTGCATTATCGCAAGGCTAATAATAGCGACTTACTTAACCAAGGAGATAAGCCATGAATGATTATTTAAAGCCTGATATAGGCGCTACAATATTGCGAGTAACATTGGGTATCGTATTGATTGCACACAGTTTATACCTAAAGTTATTCGTATTCACCTTACCTGGGACTGCCGCATTTTTTGCGTCGATAGGTTTGCCTGAATTACTCGCATACATCGTATTTACCATTGAAGCAGTCGCAGGAATTGCACTCATTCTCGGTTTCAAAACTCGCTGGTTTGCCGCCTTATTAATTCCTGTTTTACTCGGTGCTACTTGGGCTCACGCAGGGAGTGGGTGGTTATTTAGCAATCCTAATGGTGGCTGGGAATATCCGCTTTTTCTGACCATGGCTGCAATTGTGCAAATCTTTCTGGGCGACGGACGTTACGCCATCAAGAGCACACGCGAGGAATTGCAAACCGAGAAAGCAAAATATGCCTAAACATACACTGCAACTGATCTCACACGCACTGTGTTCGTATGTGCAGCGCTCGGTCATCGTTTTGGAAGAAAAAAACATTCCGTACGAACGCATCGATATCGACTTAGCTAATACGCCAACGTGGTTTAAAAAAATATCACCGCGGTAAAACACTGGCGTATTTATTACCCATTTTTAATCGCCTTTTAACCACACGACAAAATAACGAAGGTGTACGCGCGCTTATTTTGTTGCCCACACGTGAGCTTGCCCAGCAAATATTTGCCCAGTGTGAAATATTAAAAAAACACACCAACTTAATAAGCTGCTTAGTATCAGGCGGAGAAGATCTTGAACAGCAAACCATCTCACTGCTCAACAACCCAAATATTGTTGTCGCCACAACCGGGCGACTAATAGAGCATCTAAAACTGAATATAATTGACTTAAGCGCTTTGGATATATTAGTACTTGATGAGGCCGATAGAATGCTCGACATGGGCTTCTCAGATGACGTATTAGCAATCGCAAATGCTTGTAATACCGGACGCCAAACCTTGTTATTTTCTGCCACTTTAAACAATAAATACTTACCAAGCATTGTTACGAAGATCATGCGCGAACCAGACGAACTGATTATCACCGCTGAACGAGCAGCACCCAGCAATATTCACGAGCAAGTCATGCTCTCCGATGATGATACACACAAGATAAAAATGCTTCTTTGGTTGCTCGCGAATGAAACTTATGAAAAAGCAATCGTATTTACTAATAGCAGGGATAAAGCCGACACACTTTGCGGCTCCTTAACCAGCAATAAACAAAGAGCTGCCGTACTGCACGGCGAAGTAGCATCAGCAAAACGCAAGCGTGTAATGACAATATTACGCGAGGGGCATGTAAAGGTATTAGTCGCCACCGATGTCGCATCACGGGGGCTCGATATATCCGGCATCGATTTAGTGGTTAATTTTGACATGCCAAAACGTGCTGATATCTATACCCATCGAATTGGCCGATCGGGTAGAGGGGCACGTAAGGGCTTAGCAATCAGCTTAATCAGCCCTATGGAATGGAACCTCAAAGCAAGCGTCGAACGCTACCTAAAACGAAAATTCGAACCACGCGCCATTGCTGACTTAAAGGCAAAATACACCGGCCCTAAAAATGTTAAAACATCTGGTCAAGCTGCCACAAAAAAGAAGAAAAAAAGAAAACAATGGGAGACAGCAAAAAACGAATAAGAAACAAAGACAAAAAGCGAAGTAAGAATTAAACACGCAAAGGTCTCAATCGCTACGGGTATAGATTCAAGGAAACGCCCAAAAACCATCGCCCTTCTCTCGTACTATTTGCATCGTTATCATCTTGATACAATAAACTTAACTGTAATCTATTAAGCTGCCCTCTAATCCCTAGCCCGATTATAGTATCCTTAATTTCTGCTTGTAAAAGTATTTGCCTGGACAATCGCGCATTGATACTGGCAAAAATATTATTTTCATTCAGCATTCCGCCGATGGACAACATAATCGGATAAATTGAATAAGAGGCAACAATAAAGGAATCAAAACTGTCCGCGCCAAAAGCAAGCGTAGGTAGTTTTTTTGAAATAGGAATGACATTGCTATTTAACTTAAATAAAAAATCAGTTTTACTATTATCCAGCAACGTACTATTAAGCCCAACTTCCAACCAGTTTTTTAGCCCATAAGAGAGATACAAACTATTCAAACCCCTATCATCGGTGTTTTTCCAAATTCCCACATTAGCGGATTTATTTGGAACAACACTGGCAACAGGTGTAACAACCGTTCCAATAGGGCCTGCTAACGAAGAAGCCGCTCGATTAACATTTTGCGAAAAGACCGGCAGACAAATCAGCAAACTAAAAAGTAACAATAGAGTTTTTTTAATATACATTAGATTGTCAACATCCTTTGTCTTTACAATCATTAGCAAGTGTATTCATAACCTAGATTCATGAATTCCATTTTTCACTTATCCACATAGTGATGACCACATCCACGACACTAACACCTTCTTCATCAACCACATCTACATTGACTTTCAAATCGCCCGGCTCTACTTCGTTCCAGTCCATCAATATGACCGTCGCAGTTAAGTTTGTCGTGGCTAATCGAAGATAAGAAACTTCCATATGTTTGGGTATCCATCTCAAATGTCGCGGCAAGCCCGCCATCATCAGCATACCCGCAGCAAGCTCCGCCGCATTACAACAAGCAATAGCATGCACCGTCTTAATATGATTAAGGACTCGGCGGCGTTTTTTAAATTCAATCACTACTTGGTTAGCATGCAAATGTGTAATATGCGGGGATATCGTTCCAAAATAAGGAGCCTTAAAACAAATTAGCTTAGAAAATGCTTGCGTACCATAAGGAATGCGTTTCATAGCACGATAAATGCGAGAAATATCCACAATCGCTCCTTCTGCGATCAATCATTTTTTATTATAAAGACCCTCTTAACCATATCTAAATGTCTAAAGGATCACCACGAAATAATGCTTCCATCGATATCATAAAAGCTTCCACTACTCTCTAAGGTAACAGCTTCCATATTTTTCACCAACTGGGTAACGCTTTCCTCTGTTGTTATCTCTGCAGCAGGCCCCGTCATATCTGTACGCACCCAGCCAGGGTGTAATATAGCGACTTTAATATTCTTAGATTTAAGATCAATCGCTGCACTTTTCATCATCGCATTGAGCGCGGCTTTTGATGCACGATAGATATAACTTCCGCCCGACCCGTTGTCACTCATACTCGCCATTTTACTACTCATAGAGGCCACAAGTTTTAGCTGGCTACGACCAACATGCCCAACAAAGTTTTCAATCATTTTAAGCGGTGCAATCGTATTAACACGCATGCATTGCAGGCATTCTTGTTCATCAACATTCCCAAAATACGCATCATACGGTCCGTATACACCCGCATTATTAAAAAGGATATCAATAGGAACATCCAATAATTTTTTTGAAAGGGATTCAATTTGCTCAAGATTAGTCACATCTAACGAATGAATATGCATATTATTGTTTCCACTCGCCAATGAATTTAATGAATCCGCCGCGCTGGGTTTTCGACAACAAGCATGAACATGCCAACCTGCCACTGAATACTGACGAGCGAGTTCTAGACCTATACCGCGATTACTACCTGTGATCAGAATTGTTTTTTTCATCTTTATTCTCTAATATAAAACATTGCTATAAAATTACTCTCAATAGCGACACTCTGTCGCCGATCAATTTTTAACATTTCTTAAACTCTTAAAACCCAAAACATTACCGATTAACATACCAACTATCAACAATAAACCAATGTATGTAGCAATATCTCTAAAACCTGCGGTATGCTGGTGAAAGTCTTTAACAACAACTATATCTAAGGCACTGAACTCACCCTTAATTGAATAAGTTCCCGCCGCATCAACTTTTAATGCCTGCAACATGATATCTTCTCCTGAAAACGTTTTCAGGTAGGCCGATCCATCTTTAATAAATACTTTGTTGCGGTCAAATTCAACATAATTTCCTACTCTTTCACTCTTTTCAAATAACGTTTTCACATAATGATTATCCGCCGCAAAAGGCTTATCAATAAACAGCAACGGCAATGCAAAATAACAAAACACGATACCACTTGCTATCCATATCTTTCCGCCTTTAAATGACAAACCAATTGAAACCCGAACACTACTGCACATCATTATTAAAAAATAAACCAACCCAAAAACTGTGAATACATAGGTTGCTGTACTATCAGGCCAATACCAACCAAAATTCAGCAAACTCCAATCAAAAGGAGCAAACAAATGCACACCGTTAGCCCATTTTATTTGAGTCGCATCTATTAATAAGTGTACGAGGGAACCAAGCACCAGAATGAAAAATGTCTTTATTCTAGCGTGAGTTAAGCTGCTCAATGCAGCACTTAACAATATACAGAAAAAAAAACTCGCTTGTACAATAACATACTGCCTCAAGTCAAAAGGGTTTACATCGACCCCCAGCGCTTGCACAAGCCTCTGTAAAATCCAAGGCAAGTCAGGGATCACAACAGCAATATATATCCATATAAAATCTGAATTTTTTATTATCGCTCGGGTTGTTAACCCCTGTATTCCAATATGGACCAGTGTATTAGGCATAGCGTTAAGGCTGAGTAGTGATGTTCTTAGGAATGGGCACGCAACAATTTCCCCGATTGGCATCTCATCGTCATCTGATATAAGGCCATCTAAATTGACCTTCCTGTAAATTTCTTTCTTTAGGTAACTGCAATATTGATTTAGATAATATAAACGCTGTAACTTCGTCCACACATTGCGTACTTGGTTGTGCTGATGGGTCGGATAAAAATTCTATTCTCATTTCACGCGCGCATCTATCACCTAATACTCCATGCCCACCACGAGGGATTTCAACAAAATATGAATTATCTAACATGCCTGAAACTTCTTGAGCATCTGCTGAGGGAGTACGAATATCAAATTCTCCAGCAAGTACTAACACCGGAATATCAATAAGCTGGTTGGTAATATGAACTCGCGTCGTATTTCCCGTATGCCAACGCTCACAAATTCGATCCAAACTCTCATACGCACTCAATTCCCTCACAATCAGCGCCGGGTGTATCGGAAGCGCAGAAACGCTAGCTACTGTTGAACGATCAAAAATAACTTGCGCACATAGTGTAGAAAACAAGGTTCCAATCGAAAAACCATCAGGAGCAAGTCTGCCCTTCATGACCGCCAAAGGCTGAGTATAATCTCCGCCTATAATCTCATCCATAAAAAAAGGAAAATATCGTTTATTTTTCGGATGTTCTAATCGATATTGCGCATGGCCTAACAAGTCAAAGCCGGTAAACGATACATCGCTATCGAGTGAATAGGCATATTATTTTTCTTATAATATAGTTAGAGAAAATAACAAGATAGCTTCTAATTAGACCATCGCGTCATAATAATCACAGAGAAAGATAGCGCTCAGATTTAGGGTTTATTAAAAAAGCAGAGGAACAAAGCTAAAAACGCTCTGTTCCTTATTCATTTTTACTAGAGGGTGCTTTACCAACTATATTTTTTCAAAATGGCCTTATCTGATGACGAAGGCTTGTGATTCAAATTATGTACTATATTTGCGAGATCACGCACAGCTTGTGACGCAGAATTGTCCGACATTACTTTCGAAAGCTTTTTCTTATCGGATGAAGAAGCACTATGCTGCAAATTAAGTATCGCTGAAGCCACCGTTTTTTCAGCTGCCAAAGCATCCGAACTTCCGATAATTTTGTTCAACTTTGCTTTACCATCATCATCAGGAAAATGATTCAAAAATTTTAATATTGTTGCCATTGTCCTTACCGAATCACTAGCACCCGCTGCTGGCGATGCAAGTCCTTGCTGAGCAAACACTAACAAAGCGAATGAAACACATAATATCAAGTTACGTTTAATCACTTAAATTCCTCCTATATAACATGGTTTATTGGTGGACTATACCGCCTTTCACATAGTTTGCTAGAAACACAAATTTGTCAAATAACTATGCCAGATAAAACATCAACACCGAAAAACCATTTAACTGATACGTCAATGGTTCAAAAATCTCACCATCAATTATTAATGACTAATGCCCAAACGCCACGGGTATATATTACGGTAAACCATTATTAAGCAGGCACTCATCGAGCCATTTTTTCATTTTTGTACTTTTTTCACTCTTTTTGTTATCTGCAGTACCCGGTAAAATCTGGTCTAGCTTAAAACGTTTAAACATTTCATTGCTGCATTTTATAAACACCTCTGGAGTATGTGGCACCTGTTTTACCGAGTGATGAGGCGGTCTTGTGATATCGCTGCTAATCCGCCAAATCAGGATAAAATGCGCCGCCACAAACAACACACCATAGGTTGCAAGCAAATACTTTTTCTTTATACCCGCTGCAAGCAATGCAAATACCATCGAAATATACGCAAGTATGATCGCAACGCCATCCACCAAGATAGCCAAAAGGGACGCCGCCATCAGGAAAATTGCGATGTAAGCTGAGAGTGTTTTTATTAACGACATATCGAAGAAGTATAATTCAATCCATTGGTGAGCCCATTAAGCTAAGAATAAGCAAGCTAGCATATCAATCTGCGATTACAAGGCTGATTAAACCCGTAACATGAGCATACTACTGTCAGATTGGGAGCAAAAGATAAAGATGCTGCATAATTGCTATAAAGTAGTAAAACGCCACACTTCACTGCTTGATGATAGGCCATTACTGTCGGTGGCTGTAACTTTCCAGTAATAGTGAGTATTGGCTTGCAGCTGGAGTTCTATCTGGCTGACGATACCATTGGCGCCGATGAGGGGAATATTGGTGCCACATGCCGAGATAAAAAATGATACCAGAATGATGGCGCTAGCGGTTTTAAGTTGTTGCTTACGCGTAGTTACGCCGATCAAACCAAACATGATTAGCCCGGCGCCTAAACTACCACCGAAATCGGCAATTAACGATGTGGGTTGCGCAGAGATAAGCCGTGCTGTTTGATTCGCATCGCATTGCATAAACTCTGAATCGGTGCAGTATTCTAAAAGGTATGTGACCTCATCACCATCAGGGTCGATTACCGCCTTCCATTCAAAAGTGACCACACGGGGATCAATACCCTCATTCATATTGGCGGGTGCCATAAGAACCGGTGCTTCAGGTATTTGGTTTGTGACCACAGATTCACTCTCATCGTCAACGATCGTTATGCGTGCTGTAGCCACGCCTAGGTTTGCACCTATTACATTTGATAAAACAAAATCAAATGTTTTATCTCCTTCGAATAAACGATTGTCGATTATATCAAGTGTAATAGTTTTACTTTGCTTATCATCCTCAGTCCAATGTAATGTGCCCGCGTTTGCTGCATAGTCAACATCTGCTACGGCGCCAAATTCTGCGTTAGAATCTGTTGTTGCATAGGCAATGCTTGCACCATCTAAACTGTCGCCGCTTCGCGTAATGATAATATCAACACTACCTGCATTTTCCTTGATGCTATAAGTGCTTGCCGATAATTCTAGAATGTCTGATTCCACCGAAGTTGCTGGTAACGCATCATCATCCACAATAGTTAGTATTGCGATACTACTTCCCAAACTTGCACCACCGGTTACAGCACTGAGGTTTAATGTCAGCGTTTCACTACCTTCTTCATCGGTATCGTTAATAATTGGAATAACAAATGTTTTATCCATACTATCATCATCTAACCACGTTAAAGTTCCTGATGTGGAAGTGTAGTCGCTATCCATAGTGGCGGTATTTTCTGCTGTTGCATAGCTCACTGATACGCTGCCAGTAACACCATTAGTTCGGGTGACGGCAATGCTAGCCTGAGAGTCTTTTTCATTAACGACGTAGTTTGCCACGGAAAATTGCAAACTACCTGGGGAAATACTTTTGCTGACTAACACATTCATTGCATCCGTTGCGGCTTGTCCTGCGTCATCGGTCACGGTTAATTGAAAAATTAACGATTCAGAAATATTTGCCGCATTGAAACTTGGCGTGGCTGTATTCGCATTGTTAAGAGTAACAGATGTACCACTAATTTGAGTCCAACTATAAGCTAATGCGCCGTTATCAGGATCGCTTCCCGAGCCTGCTAAGCTTACCATAGTAAAACCATCAACACTTTGATCCACACCTGCATTTGCGGCAGGCGCTCCGGTATCAAGTCGCCACTTCCATGCTTTGTTTGCAGCAAGATCTAAATTAATGGTATTAAAATTTTGGCTAGTGGCTTTTGCCCAATTGACTTGAGCACCTACGGTAGCCGACTCACCATTATTGTCGGTTGCAATATAGTGCATTTCAATATCGGACGAATTTGCGGTATACACAATCTGAAATTGAACGGGATTGCCACTTACCTTGTGTCGCGCTTTCCATTCAAATACGGCTTCACCGATAGGTGTATCACCCGCATTATATGACCACCAGGCTCTTAAACCATAACCTGATGTTAATACATCGAGATCATCCCAGTAACCCGCAATCAGGGTTTCATAAACATCATTTGCGAGATGAGTATTTACTCCTGTGAACTGCGACCCAGTAGGTATGTTGAGCAGGTTAGCCCCTTGTGGAATGGCATAAATAGCAGCCGTGGCAACACCGCCAATGGGAAGACTATAGTAAGCGGTATATCCATCGAGAGAGATGTAACCAATATCTGATATTTCACTATAACCATTGACACTTATTCGTGGGCTATAGGCTATTTCTAACGGCGCACGATAAAGAACTTGGCGCACACTGTTGTTTGCCGTTACGGTAACCGTTTGTATTTGTCCGTTATCAAACGTTAAGGTATACACACCTGTGGTTGTAGGTGCTGTCCAATAACCCGAGTAAATACCATCTCCTACTGCTTGATCAAAACCTTGGCCATCATCTAGCAGGGTGACAACTGCAGCGGCACTCGGGCCTGTCGTAATGACATCAACCGTACCCGCAGGAGAAGCACATTGAATATTCATTGCGGCAAGTCCCAAGTGGGTTCCTGCGATCTTGGTGGACGTCGCTAAATATGGTGAGATCACAGCTGCAACGTTTTGCTGGCTACATGTCATTGCGCCGGTACCGTCATTATCCCATGCGCGTATACGCCGCCCGGTAGTGGTATTGCTGGCCAGTGATGGCACCGAAGTACCACTACTAATAACAAGATTCTTTAATACCTTCCAATCTCGCGAGGGGTCTTCTGCACTAAGCAATGCAATTAAACCAGAAACATGCGGTGTAGCCATGGAAGTGCCTTGTTGATAAGCATAATTGTTTCCAATAATCGAACTGTAGATATTCACTCCCGGCGCACCCACATCAACGGTACGGCGACCATAACTTGAGAATGACGCTTTGCCATCATTTTGATCGGTTGCAGCGACTGAAATAATATTGGCTTGATAATAGTTTGTTGGATAATAACCTGAAGCATCATTATTTGAATTGGAATTGCCAGCTGCGGCGACAAATAGAATACCCTGCTGGCGATGCATTGCAATCGCATCATCAATTGATTGACTTCCTGCTCCAGCCGCACCCCAGGAATTATTACTCAAGATTATATTAATACCCTGAGCTTTAAGCTCGTAAATATAATCAAGACATTTCAATGCATCAGAATTGGTACCACTTCCGGCAGAGTTTAAAAATTTACAGGCAAGGATTTTCGCTCGTTGATTGACCCCGGTAAGACCCACTGAATTGTTTCCAACGCCCGCAATCGTACCCGCGACATGTGTGCCGTGACCGTGATCGTCCATAGGGTCACCAGAATTAGTAATCGCATTGATACCATATACATCATCAATATAGCCGTTACCGTCATCGTCAATACCATTGCCGGCAATCTCGGCTGGATTGATCCACATGTTAGCCGCTAAATCTGGGTGGTCATATTGCACACCGGTATCAATCACAGCGATGACAACACTATTACTCCCGGTAACACCCGTATTAGCCCAGGCTTCGACAACATTAATGTCTGCGTCTACTATTCCAGCCGTTCCATTAACGACTTGACCCGTGTTATTCAAACCCCATAAATTGGCAAAGGCTGGGTCATTGGTCACATCCAGTCCGACGATATAATCAGGCTCTGCATACAATACATTTGGATTACTTTGGTAATGCGCAATCGCAGTTTGGATATCACGACCTGGTGGTAGTTTAAAAATTTTTAAACCTACAAAATTTTTAAAGCTATGCTCGGAAGATAATTTTTTGTTTCCATGAGAAGAGATAATACCGGCTGTTGAGACGTCTGATTTAAAACGTACTAAAATTTGGTTTGGCATATGTTGTATTTTTTTCGCCACACCATTTATGACTTCCGCCTGTACCGAGACCAGCATAGGTATGGCAAAACTTATGAAGATAAAGAACAAGAACTTCAGTAAGTTATTCGCAGCTTCCATATACAACATACAACCTTTATGCTCTGCACAGACGGATCTATCTGCCATATAACGCTATTAAAATCACAGCGTTATAATGTAGGACATTAGTCGTCCAGAGTTTAGGAAGTATTAGATGAAACTCAAAAAACTGACCATTAGTTCTCAGTAATTAACAGACCCTAGAACCCTACTTTAAATTGTGCAAAAAAGATGGCGTAGTCGTTAAAACCTCGGGCAGGCGGTAAAGCAAACAAATTAATACCCAAATATTTATAATGATATTCTAAATAAACAACGGGGCTTACTAGGCGTAAAGGCTCAAGTTCAGTACGCCCATATTCACCTGCTAAAACTCCGGCATATAATTTTAGTTCTTTAATCGAAAATATGTCTTTGGCAGCGGTTGCATATCGAAACGGCCGATCTAAACTATTCTTAAACTCACCGGCCGATAGATTGTATTTACCCAATTGACATTCCAGACCCGCTCCTGGATGCGTTTGACGTTTATAACGAGTATATTGATTGGGTTCATAAACTTCTATGTGCTTGGAAACTCCGGCTAAATGAAACCACACCTGGTCGCAAACTGCGGCGCTAGAAGAAATAGGCAACAGTAAGAATAATAATCCGAGAGTTGCTCTCTGCATAATGAAATACTCTGAGATAGTGGAAGGATAGGTAGTTTATTTCACTTCGCTTAGGGGAGGCTTTAGAAAACAAAAAACTGCATGCTCAAACCAATAAAAAATCTTTAAGAGATTGATATACTTAACATATTATTACTTTCTCTTGTTTTAAATTAATCCACTAATTCGATGATTTCGTTCATGTCTACACGGCCCAAAATGCGTTTAACCACTTCGCCTTTAGGTGAAATAACAAACGTTGTTGGTAATCCCGAAATCTCTCCCAGCGGCCCTTTACGCTCTACTTCGGTGAGCAAGTTGGGGTAGGTGATTTTGAAGTGTTTAATAAACTCGCGGATTTCTTCGTCGACAGCTTCTTCCATATTAATCCCAATAACAATGGCTTTGTTTTTGGCTCTGTTTTGGTACGCATTGTGGAATTGCTGGAGATCCGGCATTTCGTCGCGACACGGCGCACACCAAGTCGCCCAGTAGTTTACTACAACCCAATAGCCGCGATAATCCGATAGTCGGTGTTCTATGCCATCAACATCCGCTAACTGAAAATCCACCGCAGCAGCTTTGGCCTGACCAGCAGCAAATAATATTAATGTTATGATGAGACTCAATAATAAGATGTAAATTGATTTGCGTTGGGCTTGCATGCTTTTAGTGCTGCCTTTTTTATTCACTCAGTTCATTGTAGCAAATGAAACCTAATCCAGAAGCCAGATCATTTGAGCATTTCACGAATATTGCATCTAAACCGTGTCGCAAACGACTGTGTTTTAGCAATGCTTAGGGATAGACTATGACCATCATTAAACAACAAGATTTCATTGATAGTATTGCGGATGCTTTGCAATACATCTCTTATTACCATCCAGAGGATTTTATCCACTCATTAGCCAATGCCTACGAAAAAGAAATCTCTCCTGCGGCCAAGGATGCAATCGGGCAAATTTTAATCAATTCTCGAATGTGCGCCGAAGGTCATCGCCCACTTTGCCAGGACACAGGGATTGTTGTAGTTTTTCTTGAAGTGGGAATGAATGTGCAATGGGACACCTCACGTACACTCGACGAGCTAGTAAACGAAGGTGTGCACAACGCCTATATGAACACAACCAACCCATTACGCGCATCTATCGTCACTGACCCCTCTGGCACTCGTAACAACACCGGAGACAATACCCCCGCAGTTATCCATAGCAAAATAGTAGCCGGCAATAAAGTGAACATAACTGTAGCAGCCAAAGGCGGCGGCTCAGAAAATAAATCCAAGTTAGTGATGCTAAATCCTTCCGATGACATCGCGCAATGGGTACTGGATACGTTACCGGGTATGGGTGCCGGTTGGTGCCCTCCGGGGGTGCTCGGCATAGGCATTGGAGGTACTGCTGAAAAAGCAATGTTACTTGCCAAAGAGTCGCTGATGTCAGTAATTGATATACATGAATTGAAAGCCCGTGGCCCGCAAACTTCGTTAGAAGAATTGAGACTCGATATTTACACGCGGGTGAATAAACTCGGCATAGGCGCACAAGGGCTAGGTGGCTTAACCACGGTTTTGGATGTGAAGATCTTGGACTATCCCACCCACGCAGCATCGAAACCTGTTGCAATGATTCCAAATTGTGCAGCAACACGGCATATTCATTTTACCCTTGATGGCAGTGGCGCAGCGAATTTGCAACCGCCTTCACTAAAATCCTGGCCCCAAGTCACCTGGGAAGCCGGTGCGAGTTCGCGACGGGTAAATCTTGATGAGATCAAACCAAAAGATGTGCAATCGTGGAAACCGGGTGAAACATTGCTACTTAATGGACGTATTTTTACCGGACGTGATGCCGCACATAAACGCCTCGTGGAATTAATCGCTAACAACGAAGCCCTGCCCGCAGGCTTGGATTTTAACGGGCGTTTTATTTACTATGTAGGACCTGTTGACGCCGTAAATGATGAAGTGATTGGCCCTGCTGGCCCCACCACAGCAACACGCATGGACAAATTTACCGATACCCTGCTCGCTAAAACAGGCTTGCTCGGCATGATTGGTAAAGCGGAGCGTGGATCGATTGCCATTGAATCGATTAAAAATCATAAAGCGGTTTATTTAATTGCGACTGGGGGAGCGGCTTACTTGGTATCAAAAGCGATTAAGAGCGCGAAGATCATCGCGTTTCCAGAACTCGGCATGGAAGCGATCCATGAATTTATGGTCGAAGATATGCCCATCACAGTTGCGGTCGATAGCCAGGGTCAATCTATTCATACCCTTGGCCCAAAAGAATGGCGTATAAAAATTAGCGATATCAAATAACTCTGTATTCTGTAATGTTTGTAGTTCTTTCCGGTTTTCGCCTTCGAGCACAGGCCTGTGCGCTTGCCGCTTTACTTTCGCTCAACTTTTTCTCTCTCAAGGTTATCGCCAATCAAGATCTTCTTACGCAGAATCTGCAGGATAAGGTTCTTGTTTCTGAAATCGATATTCGCGGCCTTAGCCGCACAAAAAAATACGTTGTTTTACGTGAGCTTATATTTAAAACAGGCGATCAACTATCAACCGACATCTTGCTTGAGAGCATTCAACGGGTTAAAAATACCGAATTGTTTAGCGAGGTATCACCTTTCATTGAACGACTTCCAAACAACACCGCCAAAATCATTATCCGCGTTAAAGAAAAGTGGACCGCTATTCCATACATGAACTACAGCAGCGGTGGAGGCACTGAGCAACTTACTGCGGGATTTTATGACATCAATATCGCAGGACGGTTTATCCAAAGTGGTGTGCAATACGATAATTGGAATGGCGAACACTCAGGTTCAATTTGGTTGCAAAACCCACGAATGTTCAATAAACGCGTGGCCACGAGCGTCAGTTACTTTTCGATAAAAAAGCCAAAAAGCCTTTATTTGGATTCTGGAGTCAAAACAGGATCTTATGTATTAGCTAGAA
The DNA here is from genome assembly GCA_027021445.1 of Gammaproteobacteria bacterium. Lineage (GTDB taxonomy): Bacteria > Pseudomonadota > Gammaproteobacteria > S012-40 > S012-40 > JALUUH01. Next base: position 15,865 of record JALUUH010000235.1, on the reverse strand, counting down.
ATTTATTCAAACTAAGTTTGGAAAAAAAATACGAATCTGGTTTTAGCTCAGGGACGGCCATTGAATTATACGAGGATGCGTTTATTGCATATGATTCAAATGAAATGCTTGATAAGCAAACCTTATTACAAATCTCCGATTCAAACAAAAGCCGAGCAAAACTCTATTCGTTTAGCGCCAAATATGGGCGCACCGATTATGACAACTTTTTATTTAGTGGTGGCGAAAGCGGCTTAACCTTCAAACACAGCATGCTGACTAAGAATACAGAAGAAAGCTTTTACCATTTCGTTTTTCTTAATCGTTATTATAAACGCCTTCCGCATTCGGGAAATCTTGCTTTACAAGCGCGACTGGGAGTAACAAACACACAACAACTACAGCATCAGTTTTTAGTGGGAGGCTTTCAACATGTGCGTGGATATTTTGATGGTCAATTCCGCGGAGGCGCCTATTGGCAATTAAATGCAGAATACCGAATTCCAAGTTATCGACATAAACTCGCAATTTTTCAGCATAATTTTTTTGTCGATGTGACCGAAGTAAAAAACGACTATACCGAGCTCACGTTTGATAAAGACAGTATAAAACTGAGCGCAGGTTTAGGAATACGCATTATTATCCCTTGGATTTATCGCTCAGTGGGACGCTTAGATTATGCCGTTTTTCGTGGCTCGTCGCAGTCCAGCCGGATTGCACTCGGAGTGAAGCAGTTTTTTTGATTCTAGGCTTAACCTTCGACCCCCGCCCGCATAGCAAATGATAACGCATGCCCTGGAAAATCATCAAAACAAAAAACAGTATGCCACACACAATTTTCCTCATCTTGCTGCGGTAACAAGATCACGTCACCAGGCTCTAATATGAAGGCATAACCATTATCTGCGAGTTGCTGAAAAAACTCGGGTATCTGATTCAATAAAACTTCAACATGATCATGACCACCTTCATTCATCTGATCTGAAAATATTTTCATATCTTCCGTTGATGCTTTAAATTCCGCAAATTCTTTTTCTTTTCCAAGCACTGAAAACATTTCTGCGCTTGCAGTATTTTTCCTAAAAAACTGAACTTCGCTTAACAATTGCTGCTTCGATAATGCAAACCACGCGGTACGTCCATAAAGCTGAGAAAAAACGACTCCAGCATGTCCCTTTTCAACATCGTGATGAAACTGCGCACCACCATTAGGTGCATTAAAATAGATAATACGCTCAACAAATTCTAAGCTTTTTGATTGTAATAAATTTTTACATTGCTCAATCAGATTTTGATTTTCACTAATGGCAACACTTTCTGGAAAAATAGCCTCTGCAAGCTGTGCTGTTAATATTTCCCGTTGAAGATCTTGCGACACATCTTCATATTGTTCTAAGCCAAATGAAAAACGTAAACGAAATGAAGAATCATCTTCATCAAACGACAACCAGGACAATTTAACCCACAAATTTTCTGCGATGATTTCGCCATTTTCCAAGGCATCAAATTCTATTTTTTCAATTTCCTGACGGTCACCCTCATCATAAATACTACCAAGCATTGCAAATTTTCCATTTAGTCTTTCTTGATAAGGCGATTCGGTAAATACATCTTCACAATCCACTTCGTCTAGGACTTGCTCCATCAGTTGTAGAGTACGTGTAATATGCTTTTTCTGCGGCTTTAAAAAGCCACTCACCGCCTGTGGCAATACAATCGCTTGTGATGAAGACCATCTATCCGCTATCTGCTGAGCGCTCAGAGGAGCCTGGGCTTTAGTTTGCTGCAACCAGCCTAAATCTAGGCTACGTCTACGTAATAAACCTATACTTTGATTATCTTCGCCCTGTGGCTTATCGATTGAAAACCTCATCGCTATAACTCTCTTCCATTGGATCCTATTAATAAGCTCTCAGCCCTACACTACAAGCATAAATGCAATGTGACCAGGCTCTCATTTTCCACTTTAAAACAACAAACCCAGCACAAAACATGAGCGAGTTGGCATTTTCGAACTGCTGAACCCTATTGCATGGACGCCAACGTATTACGCAACAAACAAAACAATAAAGCTTATTACGTAGGACATAACATAATGAAAAAACTCGCCTTTCTCATATTACCATTTATCTCAAGCCTTGTTGTTTCATCGCATGCAAATGCTTGGTCCAATGCAGACACCGCCTGGGAGATTGGCTATCTTGCCACTCATATTGCGGACTGGGGACAAACACGCGACATAGCCGCACAATGTGGCGAAGGCACTTATTATGAAACAAATCCTGCTCTTGGGCGATGTCCTTCGACCAACAAAGTAAACGCCTACTTCTTGGGAACTGCCTTATTACATGCCGGAGTGGCTCATTTATTACCGCAAAAATATCGACGCACTTTTCAGAGTGCGACGATGATGATGCAAGTTGGCGTTATTTCGAATAACGCTAAAATTGGACTCAATATTAAATTCTAAAATAGCGAATCTGAATTGCAAGAGTTAGCGCCAGGCAAGAGCGATCAACTGCGGAATTTAGGTTTAAGCAAGTCATTGAAATAACAGAAAAAGCAAGACGGGTCAGTCGAAAATTATAATAGAAACAAGATTAGAGCGATCAAGCAGCAGCTGGGTCTGATACAAAGGAAAGGAGGGAGGAGGAATCCTTTTGCATCACTGCCACCAACCGCTCTAGTGTTTCTTGGATAGCTAAAGCAATACCTTAACATTTTACTTTGGTATTATGCAAGTGCTATTTACGTTTTGTGTTAACACTCGCTATTAACTATCTATGTATCTTAGAGGGATTTTTCAAGGTTCCAAACTTAATTTATTCTTAAGCAATAATCTCTTTACCACTAAAACAAGCATAAAAATACGCATTACTCTTTGTGTTTTTATATTTCCCGGCAAACTAACACATTAGATTTAAAGCAAAAATCAACAGCTCACTTATCAATTTTTGAAAAATTGCACTATCCATTGTGCAAAAACCCTAGCGTCCGATTTTAATTGCAGGGAATTAATTCCTGCTTGGTAAACACTCTCACCCAATAGTTTACGACGATGTGTCATTAACGTTGCTGAATAATCGAATGAAAACTCTGGATGCCCTTGAACGCACATAATATGCTTACCCATTTGGTACATAAAATGAGGGCAAAACTCGCTAGTGGCCAATAGCTCGGCTCCCGTGGGTAATTCCAGCACTTGATCTTTGTGCGAGACAATTATTCTTAATGCATCAAGACTGGGCAACATCCAGTTTTTTTTCATTGTGATTTTGTTTTTCGACAATCCCACACCCCAGCCCTTTGCAGAAGCTTGGGTTTTACCATTTAATGCATCAGCGACTAGTTGGTGTCCAAAACAAATGCCAACGAGTTTTTTCTGATTCCGGTCCAAATCACAGATAAACTGCTTGAGCACATCAATCCAAGCTAAGTTATCATAAACACTAACCTTGCTTCCTGTTGTTATATATACATCACATTCATTCAAATTTCCGGGGTATTCATTGTCTACAACATTATAAACCTGATACTCTAATTCATTGGTAACCGCTGCAAACATTTGCATAAGCATGTGCGGATAATCTGCAAACTCCGCTTGATATTCAATTAATACAGAATCACATTGCAATATGCCTACTTTCACTGGTCTCCACCTTGCATCGACGTTGCAGATCCTTGAAATTTTACTAGAATTTTACTTTCAACAACAGCTTAGGAATACATACTCCCTACCATTAAGAGGCCACAAGATGGACGCTAGACAGCTTATAACAACCGAGGATGTTAAAAAAATCATCGAAGAAAGAATGTTAAGCCACATCAAAGTAGGGATAACGGATATGGATGGCATTCTGCGCGGAAAATACATGTCCAAAGAAAAATTTTTGTCTGCATTAGATAATGGCTTTGGGTTTTGTGACGTAATACTCGGCTGGGACTCTAAAGATCAATTATATGATAACGTCAAATACACTGGATGGCATACCGGATACCCAGATGCCAATGCGCGCATCATCCCTGAATCATGTAGAGACATTCCATTTGAGGACAAGCAATTATTTTTTCTTGCCGAATTCGAAAATGAGGCAGCAAAACTATGCCCCAGAAACATTTTAAAGAAGGTCATCGACGACGCAAAAATCATAGGCTTCATTCCATATGCTGCCCTTGAATACGAATTTTTTGTTTTTAACGAAACTCGCGACTCGGTAAGAGAAAAGGAATTCAAAAATCTAAAACCACTCGCGCCAGGATCATTTGGCTATTCAGTATTAAGAAACTCAGTCGATAGTGATATTTATAATGAGCTATTAAGCACCGCAGAGCAAATGGACTTCCCCATAGAAAGCCTACACGAAGAAACGGGGCCCGGTGTGCTAGAAGCCGCAATAACAGTAGACACCGCACTCAATGCTGCGGACAAAGCGAGCTTGTTTAAAACATTTACTAAAGTCATTGCTCAACGCAATCATAAAATGGCAACCTTTATGGCTAAATGGTCTTCCGACTGGCCGGGGCAAAGTGGGCACATTCACCTATCGTTAAGAGACAAACATGGAAAATCCATATTTCACGATCCATCTCAAACGCATAATATTAGCGACTCAATGCGTCATTTTATTGGTGGACAACAAAAGTTAATGCCCGACCTCTTGTCAATGATTGCACCCACCGTAAATTCATATACTCGGATGATCCCCGGTTTTTGGGCACCAACAACTGCGAGCTGGGGTATAGAAAATAGAACCTGTGCATTGCGTGTTATCCCGGGCAGTGAAAAATCCCAACGTGTTGAATACCGTATTGCTGCATCTGATGCAAACCCCTATCTTGCACTCGCCGCAGCACTCGTATCAGGAATTTGGGGAATAAAAAACAAAATCGAACCTACTGATGCAAATAGTGGTAATGCCTATGAACAAAAAAGTTCTGACAACCTGAAATTACCAACAACGCTATGGGATGCTGCGCAAAATTTGAAACAATCGACTATAGCAAACGAATTATTTGGCGAAGCCTTTGTATCTCATTACGCAGCGAGCAGAGAATGGGAAGAACGAGAATTTCGCAAGCATATTACCGACTGGGAGCTCGAACGCTATTTTGAAATCATATAGCTTCCCCACATTTCATTAACAACTTACATTCTAAAACATAGTTATGGAAAAAAAATTTCAAGTCATTTCACCTATTGATAACCATCAATATTTAGAACTGAGCTATTCCAGCCAAAATAATATTCAGCAAGCACTTAGCCTATCTAGTCAAATTTCCGCTCAATGGAAATTTAGCTCACTGTCACAACGCAAGCAAATATGCCTACAAGCTGTTGAAAATATCTTGGCTCAAAAAAGCATGATTGCAGAAGAGATTTGCTGGCAAATGGGCAGACCTATCCGCTATTGCGAAGGTGAAGTACTGGGTTTTGCCGAACGCGCCAGATACATGATAGATATTGCCGAACATAAATTGGCAAACATCCAGATTCCCAAAAAAAACAACATTGAACGCTTTATACAACGCAATCCCTGTGGAAACGTATTTGTCATTGCTCCGTGGAACTATCCTTATCTAACAGCGGTCAATGCAATAATTCCAGCTATAATGGCAGGCAATAGCGTCATTTTAAAACCCTCGTCGCAAACCCCTTTAACTGCCAGGCGCATCGCAGCAGCACTGCATGCAGCCGGTTTGCCTAATGGGGTTTTTCAGTCATTATATTTAGATCATGAATCGACCGAGAAACTGGTAAAAAATAGCAATATTGATTTTGTTTCTTTTACCGGATCGGTAGCAGGAGGGAGGCATATTCAAGCAGCAGCCGCTACTCGATTTATCGGCATGGGATTAGAACTCGGTGGAAAAGATGCAGCATACGTAAGACCTGATGCAAATTTAGAAAAATCGGTTGAAAGTCTTGTCGATGGCGCTTATTTTAATTCAGGTCAATCTTGTTGTGGCATAGAACGAATATATGTTCATGAACATATATATGAGAGTTTTCTTGCGCAGTTTGTTGAGAAGGTAAAGTTATACCAGCTGGGTAATCCATTAAATCCTGAAACCGAATTAGGCCCGATGGTTAGTATCAGAGCTGCAAACCATGTTCGCAAGCAAATCAACACAGCTATAGCAGACGGTGCTACGGCCTGTATACCATCTCAACTCTTTACAGAATACAATAAAGACAGCCCATATCTCGCGCCACAAGTGTTGACTGAAGTCGACCACAGCATGTCTATTATGAAAGTTGAAAGCTTCGGGCCTGTTGTCGGAATTATGCAAGTAACATCTGACGAAGCAGCAATGAACTTAATCAATGATAGTGAATTTGGCCTAACCGCCTCAGTATGGACAACTGATGAAAAAATTGCGCTTAAACTGGGACAACAAGCTCAGGTCGGAACATGGTTTATGAACAGATGTGACTACCTCGATCCTGCGCTTGCATGGACAGGATTAAAAAACTCAGGCCGCGGTTGCAGCCTCTCTGAAATAGGTTATGAGCAACTCACGCAAACAAAATCTTTTCATTTAAAGCTCGACTTATAAAGGCGAAAAAATGACAACTGACAAACAAAAGTTAGTCGGTAATTGGAATTACCCAACCCGTGTTCGATTTGGCCCCGGAGAAATCGAAAAAATTGATATTGCATGTGCAGAATTACAGATCACCCGTCCATTGCTGGTCACTGACAATATGCTAGTGAGTCTTTCTTTCGTACAAAATACAATCAAACATCTCTCATCAAAAAACTTATCTACCGATGTATTCTCGGATGTTAAATCCAACCCAACGGGAGAAAACATTCGCAGCGGGGTCGAGGTCTATCGACAGGGAAATCATGACGGAGTCATTGCATTCGGCGGTGGTAGCAGCCTTGACGCAGGCAAAACGATCGCATTGATGTCCGGGCAAACTCTGCCACTCTGGGAATTCGAAGACATTAATGATAACTGGAAAAAAGTTGATAGCAACGGCGTAGCTCCAGTGATTGCCATTCCCACAACCTCGGGCACCGGCTCAGAAGTTGGGCGCGCTGCGGTTATTCTTGATACCAACAAAGTGGAAAAGAAAATAATTTTTCATCCACTAATGATGCCTAAAACCGTCATCGCCGATCCCGCACTAACTATCGGGCTTAACAGTAAACTCACAGCAGCCACAGGCATGGATGCTTTATCGCATAATCTCGAAGCACTTTGTGCTCCAGGCTATCACCCTATGGCCGAAGGCATTGCATTAGAAGCTCTACGGTTAATAAAGGCGTATTTGCCAACCGCCGTTCACGATGGCAAGGATTTCACCGCAAGAAGTCACATGCTCACCGCTTCGCTGATGGGAGCGACCTCCTTTCAAAAAGGACTGGGCGCCACTCATGCGTTAGCTCACCCCTTAGGCGCATTTTTCGACACCCACCATGGCTTACTAAACGCAGTACTCATACCTTATATACTGGTTCACAATAGAGATGCTATTAAGCACAAAATGCAGCGACTGGCCAATATTCTAGAGCTCGATACCCGATCTTACGCGGGTGTACTCGATTGGGTTCTAAATCTCAGAAAAGAAATTCAGATCCCTCATTCACTCTCTGAAATTGGCATTAGCAGTGAACACATCGATTTAATTGCTAACCAGGCAGTCAATGACCCTTCTTCAGCGAGCAACCCATTGCCCATGCATAAAGCAGATTATGTAGAAATATTAAGCAACGCTATCTCAGGGAAAATTTGATAAATTAATATTCCCCCCTGTGTGATAGATCACAGGTAACATAAAAAGTCCTGAACTATAGTGTAATCCATACACACAAAATCCTCAGAGGGAGGATATTTATAATGACTTATATAAATCAAACTAAACCTAATAGAATGCGACACAATATTAACCACGCTCAACAAATTGCGAACGGAACAGCCACGATCAATCTTGCCCAGAATCTATCGTTAGAGAGAAAAGAAAAACTGGTTAGCTGCTTATTAGAAGAAAGCAGAATTAACTCCATCTATTTCTCATCTAAAAAACCGAGAATTATTAACATAGATTTTAATTATGGCGAAGTTGCCTTCTTAGACATAGAAAGCTTGTTAGTAAAAGACTATCCTGAAGCCACAATCTTAGCTGACTAATTACTTTCACAGTCCTCTCCCTTATAGGCGGATGTTAGAGTCCGCCTTTTTTTATTCTGCGAAACCCCCTCCTAAAGATTAATACATTAAGCCGCTAAAATAGTTTTTCAATAAATTTGAAACTAATTGGCTTTGTGTGATGCTCCTCACAGGGTTTGTCCATCTATTCCCGTATAGTGATACTCAAGACACAGACAACTTAAAAAGGCGGAAAATCCAATGTTCATAACTTCAATGACCCATAATGCAGATTTAGGCGGTACGGCAAACCGAACAGAGACCCCATTCGCAAAGAACACAGATGGCACAGCTATAATTTGGTTAGATAAGGACTCGAATCATAGCGTCAAGGAAGAGATATCTCATTGGTTACTCAGTAAAGACGGGGTTACTGATGTACGATTTTCACCCATTTCATCCAAGCTGCTAAATATAGGAATAAAATTCAGATCAGAGCAATTTCCAGCGCTCGCGGCAAACTTGGAAACAGATTTTCCTGATGCACAAATCATAGGTTTTTAATCCCCCTCTTCTCAAGAACCTTGCGTTCAACAGTTCTCTCTCATTAGCGGGCGTCTAGCCCGCTTTTTTTGCCTGTTAAATGTCTCTGCAGCGCCAAATTCTAGGTTAATATATTCTCAACCAAAGCAATGCCGCGAACGATCGCATTAGCACTTAAAAACAACTCAAATTGATAACACTTTATTGTATTAAAAGGGTTTTTAATATATGGACATCAAGCATAATAAACCCCACATCATCCTAATTCACGGGCTTTGGATGAGCCCGCTGTTTTTGCTTTACTACTATCGGCGATTAAAAAACCTTAACTATAATGTCCATCTTTTTTCTTACAGCCCAACGATGAATTCATGGGATAAAAACCTTCGTCGATTAAATGCATTTATCGAAAATATACCTCATCAGCACGTTCATTTTATTGCGCATAGTTTAGGCGGCTTACTCATTTGCGACTATTTACAGAAATACACTCCAGATAAGAAAGGACGCGCTATTGTATTGGCCTCCCCTATCGCGGGAAGTTCTACGGCTAAACGGCTAAGCCGGTATTATTTAGGAAGAAAACTGCTAGGCAATGCGCGCGAGATACTCTGCAAGCCTCGTTTTTCCGCTATCAGCAACTGGGAAATTGCAAGCATTGCAGGCACCTGGGGATTAGGAATAAGTCGTATTTTAGGAAAATTACCGCAGCCACATGATGGCGCAATTAGCGTATCAGAAACAAAACGAGCTTGGTTAACTGATCACCTAGTTCTTCCTGTTTCTCATTCTGGAATTTTGATTTCTAGTAAAGCAGCCTCGCAATCAATCAATTTTATAGAGCACGGCACTTTTCACAAAGATAAGCCGCGATATCTGTAAGCTCCTAGACAGCTCAATAAATCTATGCAACTATTTTCAAATACCTTATCACCGCTAAAGCGCTCCAACGGAAATACTTAGCAATTATATTATGTCAAACAACGAATTTTCGATTGCACAGCGAATCAAGAGCTTTAAATATGCAATAGCAGGCTTAAGCTATGTTGCTAAAACACAGCATAATGCTTGGATACATCTTGTTGCGACTGTCTTTGTTATATCTATGGGTTTATTGTTGAATATAGCAGTCAATGAATGGCTACTTATTATTTTCTGTATTACATTGGTGCTCTGCTGTGAAGCATTCAATACAGCCCTAGAACTACTCTGCGATGCGGTACATCCGGATGACCATCCACTTATAAAAAAATCTAAAGACGTCGCTGCTGGAGCGGTATTGATCAGTGCCATTAATGCGGTAATTATCGGTGGGTTTATTTTTCTTTCTTATTTCTTTACGACGACCACTTGATTTCTTCCGGCATTTTTTGCTTGATATAAAGCTTTATCTGCGCGCTCGAAAACATTTTCGGAACTATCTCCCTCACAAAAATCAGAGATCCCGCAAGACACGGTAATGGTTACAGGCTCGCCCTTAAAATGGAAACCAGAAGACTCCACAAAAACTCGCAACTTGTCTACCGTTAGTTTGGCAGTCTCAGCGGAAACACCCGGCATAATTAATACAAATTCTTCACCACCATAACGAGCCAGATAATCTGTTTTTCGAGTTTTTTGTGCTAATAATTTAGCAATAACTTTTAATGCTTTATCTCCTGCAGCATGTCCGTAGTTATCATTTATACGTTTAAAATGATCGATATCAATCATAACGAGTGAAAGTGGGTTTTTAAATCTTCGCCAGCGCTCAAGTTCTTCCTTAATCCGTCCATCGTATGCTAGCCGGTTTGGAACCCCGGTTAATGCATCTTGCAATGCTTGCTCACGCTCTGTTTGGATTTTTTCACGAAGTGTATGCGTTTCTGCTTCCAGTTCGGTTAATCTTTCTGAAAGCCTTTTAACTAGCTCGTCCTCTTGACCATGATGGATTAATTCACCTTCATGGAAACTTGAAAAATGCTGTTCTATCGCATTCAGTCTTTTTTGAATCTGCTCCTGCAAAACCCTAATTTCACGCGCCTCTTGAACACTAGACTCAATTTCTTGCATTTCCATTTTTACTGCATCATTAAGCATTTCTCCCCTTTCTCGAGATATTTCACGCCGTTCTTTAGAGCCTAGCATGAAACCATCAAGATCTTGTAACCTAGTCGTTACTTGCTGCAAAAAAACTTCGGTGTCCTGGCGCTCTGTATTTATTTTCAAACGAATATCTGCCGCCATGTCCACAACTTCTTCCAGCATAGAACCCCATGCACCGGCGTCCAAGCCCTTCTCAAGACCTTGCTTGATTTTATCAATCCGCGCAGTAACACTTATTGGAAGACTTACGCTATCTACAAGTTGTAATAATACTTCTGATATCATAAGCGCGCATACTTGAGTTGTCGCAGAATCATTTACAGAAGGTTTTTTTGCAACTTCTTCACGTACTAAATTATTCGTAAGCTGGGTCATCGCCGTTTCAAAAGCACGAAAATCGAACCCATTTTCAACTGAGGTTTTTATTTGCGTGAGAACACTTTTATACTGCTCCCCTTCATCTTCAATTAGCGAGATCAACTTGTTAACAACGCTGCATACCTTTTTTTCCAACTGCTCAAATTTTTCGTTTGCAGATGTTAATTCATTTTCTGCCTCATCAAGTTGTTTACGCCATCTGTCTGCATCAGAATTTGTTGCCATTCTATCCTCGAACTAAAAATTATAAACCTAGGAGACTGTCCTAGCCGAGCGCTAAACGTTTAGGCGCTGTTAAGGAAACAGAATCAGGCAGAATAACATCCATACTAATCGGTAAATGATCAGACATAGATACATCGATCACTTCCACATTTTCAACAACCAAAGAAGGAGAAACCAAGATATGATCCAGCATTTTTGTAGGCTTCCAACTGGGATAGGTGTTTAAGCCCCATATGGGTGCTCGCAACCCTGTGGAAAGCAAGAGTGCCTGTAACTCTTCACTATGAGGTTGACAATTCATATCACCCATAACAATTACATTTTTACGTGTATTAACTAATTCACTCACGTATCTCAGCTGCTCTGATCGCGCACGTTTGCCTAATGCCAAATGCAATAAAACAAGCATTAGAGCATCGTCATCTTCCCCATATTGAACAACCATCGCACCACGTCCTCGCATTAATCCCGGTAATTTGTGCTCAACCACATTTGCCGGGACAATCTGACTCAAAAAACCATTACTGTGTTGAGCTATGCTCCCAATTCGGCGATTAGTTTGATGGTTCCAATATAAGAAATCGGCTTGAGTTGCTAGATACTCTGTTTGATTGACAAACCCACTGCGCAAACTACCTGCATCAACCTCCTGCAAACCAACAATATCATACTGATGCAGTAGTCCTGCAATTTTATCAAGGTTATCCAGGTGTCTTGCATGAGGCAACACATGGCGCCAACTTCGAGTCACATAATGGTGTAAACGATGAGTAGCAATAGCAACCTGGATATTATACGATAATAATTTTAGGCGATTTCCTTCATCAGTTCTATGCACATGCTGCACAAGCGTATTTTCGTTCACGTCCTATACTTTTCCGTAAATGTTAGTTAGTCGTTCATTTAAAGCGAAGCGACCATATCACCAAGTTTTTCGGTTAACTTCAAATTTTCACGATAATCCACCGGACAATCAATGATGGTCAAAACGTTATCGACTAACGCTTGTTTTATTTTAGGTAATAAATCTTCCGCTTTAGTTATGTGAATACCTTTCGCCCCAAACGACTCAGCATATTTCACGAAATCTGGGTTATTAAAAGTCACACTAGAAGTACGCCCAAATTGATTAAGCTGTTTCCACTCAATTAAGCCATAAGCACTATCGTTCCATATTAAAACGACGATAGCTAACTTTAACCTCACCGCAGTTTCAATTTCTTGTGCGTTCATCAGAAACCCTGCGTCACCTGTTACCGCAACTATCTTTTTTTCGGGATAAGCAAGTTTTGCAGCAATCGCACCGGGTAAGGCTATCCCCATGCTCGCAAACCCGTTTGAAATGATACAAGTGTTTGGGTTATCACAGCGATACATTCTTGCCATCCACATTTTATGTGCTCCGACATCACAAATCACAATATCATCACTCGCTAACGCCGTGCGTAAATCCCAAATAATTTTTTGCGGTTTGACCGGAAACTCAGTGTCATTACTGTGCTGAATCATTTCTTCGATCAAAGCTTCTCTCAGCACATGCATTCCATGAGCCTGATGCGGCTTAGCCAATGTACCTAGTTTATTCAACGAATAAGCAATATTAGCCACCACCCCCGCAGTAACGGGGTAAAAAGTATCTACTTCGGAATGTGTGGTATCCACATGAATAATGATTCTATCCCCGGTAGGATGCCAAAGTTTAGGGTGGTACTCCACAAGGTCATAACCCACACAAATAATCAGATCTGCCTGCGAAAGCCCTACATTGGTGTAATCATTTGCTTGCAAGCCTACACTTCCAAGCGACAATGGATGCCGAAACGGCATAACACCCTTAGCCATAAAGGTGTTTGCAACGGGTATATTAAGCTTTTCGGCAAATGCCACTAAGGCCTCACAAGCAGCAGATCGTATCACCCCATTCCCAGCAAGAATGATGGGGGTTTTAGCGTGATCAAGCAGTTTTACGATCGCCTCTATTCTGCCACTGTCAGGCTCTGGTAATACGGAAACTTTTATCGGGATAGGCTTGGCATCGACTTCTACTTTTGCCAAATTTTCGGGAAACTCAATAAAACAAGCCCCGGTTTTTTCCGTAGTCGCCACTTTAAATGCTTTTCTTACAATCTCATTAATCACGTTTGCAGACAAAATTCTTGTAGAATATTTAGTCACTTCATCGAACATTCTATACAAACTCACAACCTGATGAGATTCTTTATGCAGGCGCTCAGTATCCGCCTGACCCGCAATCGCAACCAACGGCCCATGATCCATATTAGCATCCGCCACACCGGTTAATAAATTGGTAGCACCTGGGCCTAAAGTAGACAAACAAACCCCTGCTTTTCCCGTAAGACGGCCATAAACATCTGCCATGAAAGCGGCGCCTTGCTCATGTCGAGTCGTAACGAACTGAATAGGGGAATCAAGCAAGGAATCCATTACGTCCAAATTTTCCTCGCCTGGCACACCAAAAATAAACTCAACACCTTCGTGCTCCAAACATTTAACAAAAAGTTCTGATGATTTCATAGCGTTAAGTCCTGAGAGTTATTTATTAACCAGCATCTAGATTTAACCTGGATATAATAAAAAAATGGACCTTAGCCCACATCGAGAATAAAACTATATTATGAACTGCTGTCATAAATATATTATAGGAGTGCAATAAATCATATTAACTGGACACCTTGCAACTAAGTCTATAATTTGTATTCGGGTCTTGAATTGAAGGAGTAAGAAATATGCAAACATTAGCAATGCCCTCAATCGATAACCATTATACCGTGAAAGGTGAGGACTTAACTGTGATTGGAAGCGGTACCAATGGAATAGTTGTAGAGTATCATGATGGTCGCGTAGAACTCATTCCAAAAGAATCTTGGAACGTTATGTTCGTTAAACAAAAGACACTCAATAGTTAAAAATCAACCCAAAGAGTGTAATAACACCTAAACCTCAATCGCTACGGGTATATATTACACTCTTTGGGTCTTCAAGCAGAACACCGATCAATAAACCTTCAGTCTAGATTAATACCAGCTCAAAAGAAAATTCCACTTAAGCTTGCCTCAGCGGTATAATCCACTCGATTGCACTCGCACAAATGACATATTTTTGAGCTATGTATTATTACTTTTTGATCACCAGGTAGGTCTATGGAAATATTTCAAATCTTCGTGCTTGCATTAGTGCAAGGCATTACCGAATTTTTACCCATTTCTAGCTCCGCACACTTAATACTCATTCCCCTCATTGCAGGATGGACCGATCAAGGGCTTGCATTTGATGTTGCCGTTCATGTGGGCACGCTTTCAGCAGTCGTATTGTATTTTAGAAAAGAACTTATCAATATGACGATTGCGTGGTTTCAATCCTTACAAGCTCGGAAATCTACACCTGAATCTAATCTGGCTTGGGCTGTCATCCTTGGAACCATTCCGGCTGGAGTCGCCGGTCTTTTATTGAAAGACCTTGCAGAAACCAGTTTCAGATCGCCACTAGTCATCGCAATCACCACAATATTGTTCGGCTTACTACTTTGGTATAGTGATGTTAAAGGCAAACGTAATAGAAACGAATACTCACTAACGATATCCGACATTCTTTTCATAGGCCTGGCACAAGTACTCGCATTAATTCCAGGCACATCACGTTCAGGTATCACTATTACTGCCGCATTATTACTCGGTTTTACACGTGAAGCAGCTGCGCGATATTCATTTTTACTGTCAATTCCTCTCATTACTGCAGGCGGATTACTCACTGCGAAAGACCTAGCTGAGCAGCAAGGAACTGTTGATTGGCAATCAATTATTATTGGAGCAGGTATTTCAGGCTTAACTGCTTTTTTATGTATTCATTATTTTTTAAAATTGATCAATAAAATTGGAATGGCACCCTTTGTTTGGTATCGTCTACTGCTCGGATTTATTTTGTTATATGTTTTTATTTAAAATACAACTTTAACTGAAATGTTTGGAACATCTAAGCATTTATGCGCCGCGCTTTTCAGTGGCGTATAAATGTCTGTTGGACTGAACCTATTGCCCACTCCTTTCTAATAGTTAGGGGATTGCTTTTTTTGATTCAGGCGCTGTTGTAATCTCAGCGGATCACTGGGTTATGAATGACCAGCCTTTCGTAAGACAAAGTCTGCATTCCCTTGAACCTAAAATCCTCAGTTGGCCGCTTCAAAGCTTCGTTATGTTATTGATTAAAATGCAAATGCGTATACCTATCAAGCTCACTCAGACGGTGAATGCGCTACGCTATGAATAGCACGCTTTAAGCGTGGCTCGCTTTGTTGCGAATCGTTGCAATAGCCTGCTATTCTGCCTCATCATGCGGCGCGATTCGCGCTTAAAAACGCACCCTTCACGCCGTCCAACTGAGGATTTTAGGTTGAAACTTCCACCTCACCATAACCCTGTTTTTGATGTTTTCCAAGGTTCACACGTGCGTAGTTCCAGGCATGTGGGCCTGTAGTCTGTGATTCGTTGATTTTAATAAATATATTTCGATTCTTATCCTTTCATTGTTATCTTCGGGAGAA
>JALUUH010000234.1 GCA_027021445.1 Gammaproteobacteria bacterium | reverse complement strand
TAATCCCAATGAGGCTGACGATCGCATCCTAATTATAAATACAACCTGTAGCAATCGGAACCAACCAGCTAAACTTCCTTTTAATAATGAACAACCTGGGCTGCAATGTGTCGACAGTGCACCGCCATGCTCCAGTATACGATGTATAACAAAACCATCAGCAACGATACAGCCCCCTTTACGCAATCATGCTCGCTGGCGCTTGTTATCACACCTAAATCTTAACCATTTATCGCTGACTGGACAAGGCAGCGCAACCGAAGCACTAAAAGAAATCCTTAGATTATATGACTTTAGTGAATCTGCTATCACTCGTGCACTCATTGAATCTATCGAAAATGTTGACGCACATCCTATTAGCGCACCACTGAATATTGATGGCCACGCAACATTATGTCGGGGCATTGAAGTTGAAGTAACACTCGATGATTCACAACTCGCTGGTAGCAGCAGCTTCTTGTTTGCCAGTATTTTAGAACATTTCTTTGCTCTGTATTGTTCCATTAATTCATTTACGCGTGTACTTATAAAGTTAAAAAATAAAGAAGGCTACCTTAAAAAATGTCCTCCACGAGCCGGCAAAAAAATACTTCTGTAACACAGAATTTAACAGACAATGTATCTGCATACTCATTTATTCAAACTGTGCGTTTGTTAGAGCGTAGCTGCTTTTATGAGCAGCAAGACAAACCAACCAATAATGGGATGATGCCAGTTGCTCAATTTGTACCACCAGAAAATGAAGCAATCCGCTTTCATAGCAACCAAAAACTGGAATTTCACTCATCAGATATTTCTGTAATAAAGAAAGAAAATAAAAATTTTGGGCAGAAAAAACAGTGGCAAGTTTTAGTTAACTTAATGGGACTAACCGGTACAACCGGGGTGTTACCCTACCATTATACGGAAATGATATTGCGACGCCTTAAAATAAAAGATAAGTCGTTGCTGAATTTTTTCGATCTTTTTAATCATCGTACGATTTCACTATTTTACCAGGCATCGGTAAAATACCGATTACCTATCGAGTATGAAAGAAAAAAATTAATAG
>JALUUH010000233.1 GCA_027021445.1 Gammaproteobacteria bacterium | reverse complement strand
CGCGCGCATCGAGGGAGGAAGTCGGCGTCCTGATCATGCCCCATGGTTCCACCCGCCCCTATAACGATGGCCTGGAGCGCGTGGTGGCGCCGTTGCGCGGGCGCTACAGGGTTGAGATGGCGCCTGGAATGGGAGATCCGCTGATCCTGGGCCAGGCGGTGCGGAAACTGGAGAAGGAAGGGGTCACGCGCATCATTTTCATCCGCATGTATGCGTTGCGGGATCACATGAAGGCCAGGACGGATTACATGCTGGGCCTGGCAATGGATCCGCCTGGAGACGCCCATGGCAAGGTTCCACCGCGTATCCGCACCAGCGCCGTCATAGAGCGCTTTGGCGGTTACGAGGAGTCTCCACTCATTGCGGAAATCCTCCTGGAACGGATCATGGAAATCAGCGAGCGGCCGGAAGACGAAACGGTTATTCTGCTCGCCCATGGCACCATGGACGATGAGCAAAACCGGCGCTGGATCGAGGTCATCAATGACAATATCGCGCGGATCCAGAAAGGCCTGGAACGCCCGTTCCGGGCCATCAAGGCGATGACCTTGCGCGAGGACTGGCCGGACAAGCGGGCGCGGGCGCTGCTCCGGATCAGGGAGGAGATCGAGCAGGGCAACCGAAATGGCGGCCGGGTGCTGGTGGTTTCCAACCGCCTGTATGGGTCCGGGCCCTACCAGCGCCTGCTGGAAGGCCTGGATTTCAAGATGAACGGCAAGGGCCTGGTGCCTCATCCCAATATGACGCGCTGGCTGGAGGAAGGGATCGGGCGGATCATCCAGACCATGCTTCCACCCGCCTCCCTGGAGAGGGAGGCGGGCGAGACCGCTGGCGATGAATCCCGCCGGAATCACGCGCGTGTTTTGAAGAGTGAAGCGCCGCCTGGATTCCGGGCTGGCCCTCGCGCGGCAGATGGGTGATAATGGAGCGCGGTTTCCCGAGGGGTTTTCCCGTTTTATCTTTTCTGACAGGCGCGCGCGATGGTCCTGATGATCGACAACTATGACTCCTTTACCTACAACCTGGTGCAGTACCTGGGTGAGCTGGGGGTGGA
>JALUUH010000232.1 GCA_027021445.1 Gammaproteobacteria bacterium | reverse complement strand
CCGGGAGATAATATTAGTATAAAAGTAGAGCTTATCGCCCCGATTGCGATGGAAGAGGGTTTACGCTTTGCGATCCGCGAAGGTGGGCGTACAGTGGGAGCCGGTGTTGTCGCTAAAATTATTGAGTGATTCTGAGTGTAGCTCAGAGTTTTTCTAAGTTAATGTTAGTAGATCAGAGTTTAGGCCAGTAGCTCAATTGGCAGAGCAGCGGTCTCCAAAACCGCAGGTTGGGGGTTCGATTCCCTCCTGGCCTGCCACTTATTTGAAGCAGGTTGTAATATGGCAGATAGAATTAAACTAGCAATTTCGGTGCTCCTTATAGGGGTGGGGATTGCTGCGTTTTATTATTTCTCAGATCAGCAGTCGTTATTGATCCGGGTGCTGGGCTTGCTTGCGGTAATGGCAGTGGCAGTTTTTGTAGCTTTGCAAACTTCCGTAGGGCAGATGTCCTGGGAGTTTATGAAGGATGCGCGAACCGAGGTTCGTAAAGTAGTTTGGCCCACGCGTAAAGAGACAACGCAAACGACGCTGCTTATTTTTGCATCTGTGGTTGTGGTTGGTTTGGCGTTATGGGGTATGGATTCTATGCTTCTATGGGCAGTGCAACTGGCTACAGGTCAAGGGAGCTAATAAATGGCGCTTAGGTGGTATGTTGTTCATGCCTATTCAAACTATGAGAGTCATGTAAAGAAGGCGCTAGAAGAGCGCATTATTCACGCAGGCTTGCAAGACAAGTTTGGTGAGGTGCTGGTGCCTACTGAAGAGGTTGTTGAAATTCGCGAAGGGCAAAAGCGCAAGAGTGATCGGAAATTCTTTCCCGGTTATGTGCTTGTGCAAATGGAAATGGACGAGGATTCATGGCATTTAGTAAAAAATGTTCCTCGTGTAATGGGTTTTATCGGTGGTTCAAATGAGAAGCCTGCCCCCATTTCTGATCGCGAAGCTGATGCAATATTACAACGGGTTCGTGAAGGTGTTGATAAGCCAAGGCCGAAAATATTGTTTGAGCCAGGTGAGGTAATCAGGATTAATTCAGGCCCCTTTAATGACTTTAATGGTGTGGTTGAAGAAGTGGATTATGAAAAAAGCAAGATGCGAGTATCGGTGCTTATTTTTGGTCGTTCTACACCTGTAGAATTAGAATTTGGTCAGGTTGAAAAAGGTTAACCTGTGTTAAAAAGCCGGGGAGCTGAAAAGCGTTAGGCGTTCTCTATGTGTGATTTTTGAGACGGCGGTACCTGTTTAGGAGAATGAAATGGCGAAGAAAGTTCAAGCTTATATTAAGCTTCAAGTAAAGGCTGGTCAGGCTAATCCCAGTCCCCCCGTTGGTCCTGCATTAGGGCAGCACGGGGTGAATATAATGGAGTTTTGTAAAGCATTTAATGCACAAACTCAAAAAATGGAAGCGGGTTTGCCGATTCCTGTGGTGATAACGGTATATAGTGATAGAAGCTTTACTTTTATTACGAAGACGCCGCCTGCTTCTATCTTGATTCTAAAAACTTTGGGGATGAAAAGTGGCAGCAAGACCCCTGGACGAGATATTGTTGGTACGGTAAATCGTGCCCAGCTTGAAGAAGTTGCGAATGCAAAAATGCCTGATTTAACGGCTTCCGATTTGGATGCTGCCGTACGTACCGTTGCAGGTAGTGCACGTTCCATGGGCCTGAAAGTTGAAGGAGTGGAATGATGGCTAAATTATCTAAAAGAGCAAAGGCGATTCGAGAAAAAGTAATAGAAGGAAAGGTCTATGCTTTTGACGAAGCGATTGATTTGCTAAAATCGTTTCCCCCAGCAAAATTTTCAGAATCCGTAGATGTGAGTGTAAACCTCGGTGTAGATCCGCGTAAATCAGATCAGAATGTCCGTGGCTCAACGGTGTTGCCTAATGGTACGGGAAAAATTGTTCGGGTGGCGGTATTTACCCAAGGTGCGAATGTGGATGCCGCAAAAGAAGCCGGGGCGGACATCGTCGGTATGGATGATCTTGCGGCAGAAATCAAAAAAGGCATGATGGATTTTGACGTGGTTATTGCCTCTCCGGATGCGATGCGTGTGGTAGGTCAACTTGGCCAAGTTCTCGGGCCTAGGGGTTTGATGCCAAATCCAAAAGTAGGCACGGTGACACCTGATGTAGCAACAGCCGTAAAAAATGCCAAAGCAGGCCAGGTTCGATATAGAACGGATAAGGGCGGCATTATTCATTGCAGTATCGGAAAAGTGTCGTTTGAAGGCAAAGATTTAAAAGAAAACTTGAGTGTATTGTTGGCTGATTTACAGAAAGCTAAGCCCAGTTCAGCTAAGGGTGTATATCTCAAAAAGCTTACTGTTTCCTCCACCATGGGAGCAGGTGTTCAAGTGGAATTTTCTTCTATTATTTGAATTGTAATTACGGGGTTTTGCTAGATTGATTATTAATCGAATGAAATCCTAAATAAGACTTTGAGCTAAGAGGTGTAAGGCTTTTTAGCTGTCAAAGACCGTAGGTGTTAACGTGCAGTTTGTG
Source organism: Gammaproteobacteria bacterium (assembly GCA_027021445.1). Lineage (GTDB taxonomy): Bacteria > Pseudomonadota > Gammaproteobacteria > S012-40 > S012-40 > JALUUH01. The sequence goes on along the minus strand of JALUUH010000232.1, from coordinate 2,739 downwards.
CGTGACTTAATAGCGATGCAATGATTTGCTGAGCATCCTACGCAGACGGAGTGACTTAAATAGAATTTTATGAAGGCTTAGGCTTTTGGTTGTGTCTCCGGTGGGAGCGCGTTTAGCGCGCTGTTTGTTTAATCTGTTTATCGATATTAAGGGGTGGCTCAGTGAGTTTAACTCTTGATCAAAAGAAAAACATTGTCGCCGAAGTTTCGGTAGTTGCCGCTGAGGCACTATCCGTTGTGGCAGCAGAGTATCGTGGTTTATCAGTGGAGCAAATGACCGAATTGCGTGCGAATGCGCGTAATGAGGGTGTTTATTTGCGCGTGGTAAAAAACTCTCTCGCACGCAAGGCTGTAGAAGGTACTGAATTTGAGTGTTTGAAAGAAGCTCTTATTGGTCCGCTTATTCTTGCGTTTTCACGAGAAGATCCTGGTTCAGCTGCACGAGTAATCGACAAGTTTAGTAAAGAAAACGAGCAATTGGTGGTTAAGTTAATTGCGCTTGGTGGTAAATTATTAGATGCAAAAGATATTAAGGCAGTTGCAAATTTACCAACACGTGATCAGGCTATAAGCATGCTGATGTCGGTTATGATGGCGCCAGTAGAGAAGTTGACTCGTTGTTTGAACGATGTTCCTTCGCAGGTTGTTCGTGTGGTAGCGGCAGTAAAAGATCAGAAGTCTTAAGTTTTTTGAATGGTAAGTTTTAGTTAATTATAGAAATAAATCGGAGTCGAATCATGGCTGTGTCTAAAGATGATATTTTGGAATCCATTGCTAATATGACGGTAATGGAAGTTGTTGATCTAGTTTCAGCAATGGAAGAAAAGTTTGGTGTTTCTGCCGCTGCTGCCGCTGTTGCAGTTGCTGCACCTGCGGGTGGAGATGGCGCCGCCGCTGTTGAGCAAACTGAGTTCAGTGTGGTAATGACTAGCTTTGGTGCGAACAAAGTTAGTGTTATTAAAGCCGTTCGTGCGATTACTGGCTTGGGCTTAAAAGAAGCTAAAACACTGGTTGAGTCTGCGCCAGCGCCAATCAAAGAAGGTGTTGAAAAAGGCGAAGCTGAAGATGTGAAGAAGCAACTAGAAGAAGCAGGGGCCGCTGTTGAGGTCAAGTAATTCCACTCTTGAGTGGGTTACATTCCTGAGTTAATGTTTTGATTAGGCTGGCGATATTGATCGCTGGCCTTTTCATGCTTTGCGTACTCTCAAAGCAAAAAAGGCCGTTTAATGGTAAGCGGCATCTATTTCACTTGTTATTTCCTTTACCCGGGGGCGAGACTGTCTGATGGCGTACTCTTTTACCGAAAAAAAACGAATCCGCAAAGATTTTGGAAAATATCCTGAAATTTTACCAATTCCTTTTTTACTTTCAATACAATTAGATTCGTACCGTGCATTTTTGCAGCGAGAAATAGATCTAGACAATAGAGCAGGTCATGGATTGCATGGTGCTTTTCGTTCGGTATTTCCGATTGTTAGTTATACCGGCTATGCTGCGTTGGAGTATGTTAGTTATCGTTTAGGTAACCCCGTATTTGACGTTAAAGAATGTAAGTTGCGTGGTTTAACTTATGCCGCCCCTTTGCGGGTTAAGCTGCGACTGGTGATCTATGACAAAGAAGCCGGCCCAGACACCAAAACAATCAAGGATGTAAAAGAGCAAGAAGTTTATATGGGGGAATTACCCCTGATGACGGATACCGGTACTTTTGTTATCAATGGTACGGAAAGAGTTATCGTCTCGCAGTTACATCGTTCACCCGGTGTGTTTTTTGATCATGATAAGGGCAAAACGCATAGCTCTGGCAAGTTGCTTTATTCGGCACGTGTGATTCCCTATCGTGGCTCATGGCTGGATTTTGAATTTGACGCAAAAGATTGCGTATTTGTTCGTATCGACCGGCGTCGTAAATTGGCGGCATCTATATTATTGCGTGCTTTAGGTTTCTCCTCAGAAGAAATGCTGGAAATGTTTTTTGATACGGATACGTTCCATATCAATGAAAACGAAGTCAAAATGGATTTAATTGCCGAGCGTTTACGAGGACAAACGCCAACCTTTGATATTGTTGATAATGACGGAAATATATTGGTCGAAGCTGGGCGCCGTATTACGGCCAGACATATTCGGCAGATTGAAAAGCTCGGACTCGATAAGCTATTAGTGCCCAATGATTATCTTTTGGGGCGAGCGCTTTATCACAGCATTGTCGATGAATCTACTGGTGAAGTTGTTGCCGAAGCGAATGCAGAAATTACAGAAGAGTTGCTTGAGAAGCTGGTTGAACTCAAGGTTGCCGATATCAAAACGCTTTACACCAATGATTTTGATCATGGCCCCTATATGTCAGATACCCTGCGTATCGACCCATCGACTACTCAGCAAGAAGCGCAAGTAGAAATTTACAGAATGATGAGACCGGGAGAGCCGCCTACAAAAGACGCTGCCCAGGCTCTATTAACCAATTTGTTTTTTTCCTCGGATCGCTACGATTTATCAGCTGTTGGACGGATGAAGTTCAATCGGCGTCTGGATAGAGAAGAGATTGTCGGCGAAGGTGTGTTGTCCAAGGATGATATCATCGGTGTGTTAAAGATATTGATTAACATACGTAACGGCAAAGGAAGTGTGGATGATATTGACCATCTCGGAAATCGTCGTATTCGAAGTGTTGGCGAGATGGCGGAGAATCAATTTCGTGTTGGCTTGGTACGGGTAGAGCGTGCCGTCAAAGAACGCC
>JALUUH010000231.1 GCA_027021445.1 Gammaproteobacteria bacterium | reverse complement strand
CAGGCGGCTGACGCCGAGCGTTAGGCATGAAAAATAACCAGCATTACCTTCTTCCAACCTACTGACACAATGCTGTCAGTAGGTGTGCTTTATACTCATCCTTTATGATTGATACGGTGAAGATATGAGTAAATTAGAAGTTAGATATTCTGTTATTTCAATACTAAGTTGTATTCTTTTGTTTGCGCCTAATGCTAGCGCATCAAGTTCTGATATAAAAAAGGAGATTCAAATGATTGCCCCAAATAGTACTTTTTCTGTATTCATTGTTGCGAGCATTGACAAAGCCAAAGAATTTTATGAAAGTCATTTTGGGTTTAATGTTGTGTTTCAAAATGAATGGTATTTACATCTTGTTTCTAAATCAGGTATTCAAGTTGCTTTTATGTTGCCAAATCAACCCACCCAGCCAAATATTTTCCATAAACCATTCAGTGGTGATGGTGTGATTTTAAGCTTGGAAGTGAATGATGCTGACTCGGCCTACTTTTATGCGAAAAGCAATTCACTTAATATTGCTTTAGAGCTTCGGTCAGAAGAATGGGGGCAACGTCATTTTTCACTAAAAGACCCAAATGGGGTTTATGTTGATATTGTTCAGGCGATAGAGGCATCTGAAGAGTATAAACCGGATTATGAAGAAAAATAGGAAATTAACGAGCTTAAAAAATATTGGCTCTAAAATAGCGCGTCGCTTGAATGAAGCGGGTATTTTTTCCGAGGATGAGTTGCGGTTCTATGGGGCTGTTGAGGCGCATAAAATGATTAAAAAAAATCACCCAAACGAGACTTTACCTGTCTGTTATTATCTGTATTCATTTGAGGGGGCGTTATGTGACAAGCATTGGAATGAGATTGGAGAAGAAAAAAAACAAAAACTTAAGAAGGATGTTGAAGTTTAATTTACATTGGTTGCTAGTAAAAATGCCTAACAAAAGCAATCAACACGGACATTTTACAGCGTTGTTTGAGCTGTGCTAAAAAAGCCTAGCACAGCTCAAACAACGCTGTAAAATTCCGGTTATTGCGGTCGTTATGCCTCAAAAACGAGAAACATATAA
>JALUUH010000230.1 GCA_027021445.1 Gammaproteobacteria bacterium | reverse complement strand
AACGAGGAGCCGGTAACTTCATGCACCTAGATTCTGCAGTTGACCGCTTAGAAATGAGCGTAATATATTGATATTTTTAATTTTTTTAATTGCGAGCCAAGAGGTTCGAGGATGAGAATTCTTCACACTTCAGACTGGCATCTGGGTCGATCACTTTATGGACGCAAGCGATATGACGAATTCTCCGCATTTTTGGACTGGTTAGCTGAAACTATTGATCAGGAACAAACCGATGCGTTGCTCGTCGCTGGGGATATTTTCGACACCAGTGCTCCAAGCAATCAAGCACAGGCCTTGTATTACCAATTTTTGTGTCGTGTCGCCGCTTCGACTTGCCGTCATGTAGTTGTCATTGGTGGAAATCACGATTCGCCGACTTTCCTAAACGCACCAAAAGAGTTATTACGCACACTGGATGTTCACGTCATTGGTGCGGCCACGGATCATTTGAACGATGAAGTTATACTGCTGCGAGATTCTCAAAACAATCCTGAAGCACTAGTATGTGCTGTTCCCTACCTAAGAGACCGCGATATTCGGATGGTCGAAGCGGGAGAAAGCATAGAAGACAAAGAACGCAAACTGGTCGCGGGTATACGCAATCATTATGCAAAAGTGGTTGAATTGGCAGAACAACAACGCAGGTCTTTAGCTATAGACATTCCCATTATCGCTATGGGTCATTTATTTACCGCAGGGGGGAAAACCACCGACGGTGATGGCGTGCGTGAACTCTATGTAGGTTCGTTAGCACATGTAAGCGCGGGAATTTTTCCTGATGGTATTGATTACCTTGCATTAGGCCATTTACATGTTGCGCAAAAAGTTTATGGTTCTGAGTTCAAACGCTATAGTGGTTCACCTATTCCAATGGGATTTGGTGAAGCACGGCAAGAAAAAAGTATCTGCAAAATAAATTTCACCCAGCGTGTAGCGACAGTCACACTTATCAAGGTTCCGCTATTCCAGCATCTTGAACGCATTCACGGGAATTGGCAGAAAATATCAGCTCGAATTTTGGAATTGACTGCGCTTAAAAGCCAGGCCTGGTTGGAAATCATTTATGATGATTCTGAGCTAGTTGGTAATCTTCGAAAAAACCTCGATCATGCAATCGCCAATAGTCCGATGGAAATTTTGCGAATTAAAAATAACCGCATTATCGATCGCATTCTTAATCGAAGCCACGCAGCAGAAACCTTGGATGAGCTAAATCCCGACGATGTTTTTGATCGCTGCTTGGATAGCCACGAAGTGCCCAGCGAGCAACGCGTGGAACTGCGCAAGGCCTATAAAACAATCGCCAATGAATTATAATCTAAACTTAAAAATATATTATGCGAATCCTCGATATACGCTTCAAAAATCTTAACTCCCTCGTGGGTGAATGGGAAATTGATTTATCCAATCCCGCATTTTCAGCGGATGGGATTTTTGCGATTGTTGGTCCTACCGGGGCAGGCAAAACAACGATTCTCGATGCCATTTGCCTCGCGCTATATGGGCGCACACCACGCATTAACAAAGTGACTAAAAACAGCAATGAAATCATGTCTCGACAAACAGCAGAATGTTTTGCTGAGGTAACATTTGCAACCCAGGCAGGACGTTTCCGTTGTCACTGGAGCCAACATAGAGCGCGTAAAAAACCCAATGGCGAGCTTCAAGCACCTAAGCACGAAATTGCAAATGCAGACACAGGCCACATATTCGAGGCCAAGTTACGCGGTGTGGCCGAACAAATTGAAATTGCCACCGGCATGGACTTCGAACGATTTACCCGCTCAATGTTATTGGCCCAAGGCGGATTCGCCGCTTTTCTGCAAGCAGCGCCCAATGATCGTGCACCCATTTTAGAGCAAATTACCGGCACCGAAATATACAGCCACATTTCCATTGGCGTACATGAGCGCCGAACTGAAGAGCGTAATAAGCTAGACACCTTACACGCGGAACTTGCGGGAATGCCATTATTAACTGAAGAGGAACGCCTGAAATGGCAATCACGCTTACAAGAAAACGTGCTACAAGAAACGAACCTAAGCAAAGACATCGCACAGAAAAACGCCGCTATTAGCTGGCTAGAAGGAATATCCCTACTCGAAAAATCAATACAGAAACTCGCGGAACGTAAACAGGTTTTAGATATTCGTCAAAACGAATTCAAGCCCAAGCTTGAAAAACTGGCACGTGCCAATAGAGCATTAGAGCTATCAGGCAAGTATGCTGAAATAAGCTCCCTGCGTCTCGCTCAAAAAAACGATATGCAAAGCTTTGACGAATACCGAAAAAAAATTCCGGAACAAACGCTTGCGGTGGAGCAAGCACAGAAAACTCTGAAGTTCGCCAGCGAACAACTGGCTACGAAAAAAAATGAACTCGTTGAAATATTGCCTAGCATTCGAAAAACAAGAGAAATCGACCTTAAATTAATTGCAAAAGCAGAACCCATAAAAACAATAGACAATCTTATTGCGGAAATTCAAAAAACACTTGTCACAACGGAAAATAAAATCACTACGGATATTGATAGACTTGCAGCGTTTAGGACAAACATTACGCAGGTGCAAAACATACTTAAGGATCATCACTCCGACAAAAATCTGATAGAAGAATTCAGCGGGCTTAACGCTCGCTTTAGTACACTCCGTGAGCTGAATGAAAAGAAAAAACTGACGATCAAGGAAACCCTCAACGCCGAAAAAAACAGCGTCAAGGCTGAGCAATTATGGCTTGCAAATACTTATCAATTAGCCGATGCCTATAAAATACAAAATGCAGCTCAATCTGATTTCACTCAGCAACTACTCACATTGCAAAGGCTTTTAGCGAACAAGGAGGCTTCCGACTGGCGAGAATTATTAATTCAGCTCAAAGAAAAACAAGTGATACTCGAAAATTTACATAAAAATATTAAAACACTTACTCAGTCACAACATCTATTAAGCACGCTTAATATGCAACAAAAACAACTTAATGCTGAAGAAAGCATGCTTGCTAAAAAAATTTCCGAACATATTGAAAAACAAGAAGGCCTGGAGCGCGAAGCACAATTGCTTGAAATTCAAATATCCTTAGTCAATAAAATATTAAGTTTTGAAAACGCCAGGAAACAGCTTCAAGACAACCAGCAATGTCCACTTTGTGGGGCGCTAGACCACCCCTTCGCAAAAGGCAATATTCCTGCAATCAATGAAACCCAGAATGCAATTAAGCGGGCAAAGTCTCAGCTAAATAAAGTTTCTTCTAGTCTTGTTAAACTAAAAATAAAACAGGCGGAAACACAAAAAGATTTAGCCCAAATCAATACCCAAAAACAAGTAACAACTGAGCATATTACCGTTACTCGAAATGCGATTCAATCAGGATTAAGTGGTTTTTCGATACAGAAAATGCACGAAAATATCGAAGATAATATTTCGCAGTTGATTTCAGAATTAATTCAACAAAACAACGAGGCACTGGAAAACACCTCTAAGGTTTTATTCGATATTGAACAACACGAAAAAAAACTGCATGCTGTACGCTCTAGACTAGAAGCTAGAAAAGAATCTACAAGCAAGGCTGAACGTAATATCCAAGACTCTCTGCATCAGAAAGAGACCGCCAAGCATATTATCAACCAACTCAATGAGCAACGAGATTCGATTAACATGCAATTAGAAAATATACACCAAGATACATTGCATCTTCTTCAGCCATATGGAATTAACCACTTAAGCATAGACGACATCGAAAAAATCAAACATGAATTGATTTCACGGCGTGAGCAATGGCTTAATAGCCAGTCGCAATACCACCAGTTAGAAAAAGAAATAGCCAGCTTAGCATTAGAAATAAAGCATCAAAAAGAAATCATCGGCCAGGCAGAAAAAGAGCGGATTAAGCAACAAAATTCCTTGCATGACTTATTGCTTGATTGCAAGCAACTACGATGTGAGCGATTAGCGTTGTTCGGTGATAAAAACACGGATCACGAAGAGTCGAAATTGACCACTGAAATAGCGAATATTGAAACACAGGCAGAGCAATTTCGAGCAATACTAAGCTCAAAATCTCAGTATTTAGCCGACTTAACAAGCAAAATGGCAGCGCTTGAGAAAGCAATTAAGCTACGCGAAACACAGTTAAGTCTATTGGAGAAAGCATTTCTATTACAACTAAAAAAAGCGAATTTTAGTGATGAAAAAGACTATCTATCCGCCTGTTTTCCCGAAAAAATTCGTAACGAATTATTACATGAGGCCCAGAGCCTGGAAACAGAAAATATCAGTTTGTTAGCGATGCAAAAAGACAAAATGACGACGCTGGAAATCGAGCTTCAGAAAAAAATAACGGATCAAAAATTTGAGCCGCTTGCTCAGGCCTTGGATCAAGCGCTGACTATACGTAGCAAACTCCATCAAACAATTGGAGGCATTCGGCAAAAACTCGATGACGATAAAAAATTACAAAAGCAACAGCAAGTTCGTTTAGCTGCAATTGATGCACAAAAACGAGAATGCTCGCGCTGGGATATATTGCATGATCTTATCGGCTCTGCTGATGGGAGAAAGTATCGCAACTTCGCACAGGGACTTACTTTTGAAATGATGGTTGGCCACGCTAATCAACAACTGCAAAAAATGACCGATCGATATTTATTAATAAGAGACAAAGCGCAGCCCCTTGAGCTGAATGTCGTCGATAACTATCAAGCCGGTGAAATTCGTTCCACCAAGAATCTATCCGGTGGTGAAAGCTTCATTGTCAGCCTTTCTCTTGCCCTTGGTTTATCGCAAATGGCGAGCAAAAATGTCCGCGTTGATTCACTGTTTTTAGACGAAGGTTTTGGCACCTTAGATGAAGATGCATTAGACATCGCCTTAGAAACGCTGGTCGGTTTACAACAAGATGGAAAACTAATCGGGGTTATATCACACGTCCCAACCCTCAAAGAGCGTATCAGCACCCAGATTCAAGTAAGTCCACAGTCCGGCGGGATAAGCACGATTAGTGGACCCGGCTGTCGCCAGCTTATAGAGAGAAAGCTTAGAAAACCCGTTGTACAAGAAAAAACCGAAACCCCATCGTCGTCGATTAATAAAGCAACTGAACTTGTGATGAACTAGACTCGTTCACAATACTTCTTGTCCTCAATTATGCCTCATTTTTTACTCGAACTCGAAAGCCGAAAGGGGTCCCCGAAAGGGGTCAGCGAAAGGGGTCAGCGAAAGGGGTCAGAGCCCTTTAATATGCTCTAACATGAAATCGTCTACCGCCAGAGAATGAGATTAAATCAGATTTATAAAACCAGCATCAATACCCGCA
>JALUUH010000229.1 GCA_027021445.1 Gammaproteobacteria bacterium | reverse complement strand
CGCAAAAGTTTTGTCTATAAAGAACGGCTCCGCCGGTTCCGATTCTAAATTGCCGGTTACGGTCGTTTGGCTTGTGTATGATTCCGATAAAGCGAAAGATTTGGCGTTTTTACAAGTGACAAATTCGATTCCTTCCGATGTTGATTATAAATTGGGTGAAGTTGTATATAAATCAATCGATTCCGTCGACGGTCAATCTTCGTTGTATAACCTTAACGGTATTGTGACATTGCTGTTTAAGTCTCAATACACAGATGAAATAAATGTAATCGCGGATGAAATCGACGACAAAGACGAGGATAGTGATAAGTCCGAAGAAGACAAGCAAACGAAAAATCAAAACACTATAACTGCCTTGATAACGGACACCCCAACGGGTTGGTTGCGCGTGAGATCCTCAGCCGGAACCGAGTTTCCTGAAATAGACAAGGTTAACCCGAAAGAGAGATTCGAAGTTATTGAAATTTTAGATGATTGGATTAAAATAAAACTTGATGACACAAGAGAAGGCTGGGTTTATTCGGGTTATGTGACTTTGGAAGATTCGTCTTCTCAATAACACAAAGCATGCGATTCGGTGTTTGTATTGACAGTTAACGGTTGTCCTGTCGCAAAAAACGTTTCAACTAAATATTGTTGATTATCGCGGGTACTAATTATCTAAATCGAAAACATAAAAACGGCAAAAGAACTTTCGAATCAGAATTTGCGGTTATGATAAATAATAAAATTTCATGGATTATCGCAGGGTTTATAGTTTTGAGTCTGATTGGGTTTGCGGATTCGGGATATCTGGCGCTGAAACATTATCAAGGAGAGTCTCCTTCTTGCTCATTTGCGAAAGGATGTGACAAGGTCGTGTCGAGCGAGTGGGGAACCGTTGCCGGAGTACCGGTGTCCGTTGGCGGAGTTTTCTATTATATCACGGTTCTGATTCTTTCATTGTGGTATTTTGAAACCGAGAACAAGTTGTTCTTGAAAATTATCTTTCCTTTGACACTGATCGGGTTTTTGGTTTCGATGTGGTTTGTGTATTTGCAGTTGTTCGTGATAAATGAAATTTGCGTATATT
>JALUUH010000228.1 GCA_027021445.1 Gammaproteobacteria bacterium | reverse complement strand
AGGTGTTGCAGGTGAGCTTGATAGTTTTGCTTGAAGTCTGATGCGGATGATGATGTCATGGTGGTGTAACCTCATTATTCGTGGATGAATAATCCCTCGGTATGAGGGAGATGAGGTTACATCTTGTAATTTTTCGAGCGCCGCTGTTTTTCTGCCGCGTAGCGGCTTCGTCCAACAAAAGCAATCAACTCGGACATTTTTCCGCAGTGTTTCCGCTTTACGCGACACAAATAATGAAAACGAGAGAAAGAGATTTATTGCAGCACTAAAAAGGGGGTCGCCTTTAGAGCTTTTTTTGAACCGCTAACCAAGATATCACGGCAAGTCTGGCGTTTTTTAAAAAACTGTTTTCGAGAAGAAAGTTCGTTACAGGCTATACCAGCGGCAATTAAAACCGCTATTATTGAGGTATCTATGAAGGTTTTACCGGACACCGTTACTCTGTGGGTGAACCCCGCTACGGATTCTAGGTTAAAATGCTATTTGACCAACTTTAGTTTTGGTTCACCAATCGGCGAGGACTCCGGATCTAAAGGTGAGTTGGGTGGAACCGGTGTATTGCCTAAATCATCAGAAAAGACCATTCCCTGGCCATTTTCTTTAGCGTAAATGGCCAATACATTCGTTACAGGTACAACAACATTCATCGGCTTACCCGCAAAGCGCGCAGAAAATAATATACTTTCATCATTTAGCAGTAAATCACGCACAGCGAATGGGCTAATATTGAGAACAATTTTGCCGTTTTCAACAAATTGTAGTGGTACTATGACTCCATCACCAGCAGCATCAACCACGATATGTGGAGTCATCGTGTTATCCATGATCCATTCATTAAGTGCCCGTAGTAAATACGGGCGACTTGATGTCATCATAAGCTCATCGACCATAATACGAGGTAAGGGTCTGTTAATAAATACTAAGTTAGACGCGAAGTTCTTTTTCCGCAACCGTTAAACTATCAATAAAGGAGCTGCGCTCAAATAGCTTTTTACTATACTCAATAACTGATTTCGCTTGTTCAGGCAACTCGATTTCCCAATGTGGAAGCCTCCACAATAAAGGTGCAATGCTACAATCAGGTAATGAAAAATCCTCACTCATAAAATAAGGTTTCGCACTGAATACAGGGGCAACAGATGTCAAACTTTCGCGTAATTCCGTTCTCGCCGATTGCTTTTTCTCTTCATTGTCCCCTTCTAAAGCAACCACCAAATTATACCAATCAGAATCAATTCTGTGCAATATCAAGCGAGTTCTCGCTCTTGAAACCGGGTCAACCGGCATCAAAGGCGGATGGGGAAAGCGCTCATCAAGGTATTCCATAATAATGGATGATTGATAGAGTACCAAATCACGGTCTACAAGTGTTGGCACTGAATTGTATGGATTAAGATCAATTAAATCTTCAGGAAGACTTCCAGGTATCACCTCTTTAACCTCAAAAGTCACGTTCTTCTCATTGAGAACGATTCGTGAGCGATGGCTAAAAGGATCACAAACCCCTGAAAACAATGTCATTACCGAACGTTTACTGGTAACAACTGCCATAATGAACTTTCTCCTTATATTACCAAACGAACCTTTATTGTTAATACTTGAAAGTCCGCTAACTGACAAAAACAAAAAGGCGGCTGGAAATCCAGCCGCCTGTAGAATACCACAATTATGATTTTATTATTAAGAAGTCTTTAAAAATCCAAATCGCTGCAATGACCATTTCATCGTAAAAACAGCTATTGCCGCAACCAAGACGGTTACTACAATATCGAATGCAGAAGTCATTGGAATGTGATAAAACTCAGGATCAACCGACCCCGAAATCCAAGTATAGCGCTCTAACCATGTTCCGATACAGATACAAATTGCTATCAATACAACATATTCCGGTGTATGCCTAACTCTTGCAAAAACCAGTGCAGATAATGGAATGACAAATTTCAACGCGAGGAATGTCCACCAAATCGTACTAAGATCATAATCCATCATATTCCTGAAACGAATAATTTCTTCCGGCAAACGTCCATACCACATAATGAGATATTGCGTAAAATATAGGTATGTCCATAAAATAGTGAATGCCAACATCATTTGAGCTAAGAAATTAATGATGTAATTAGGCATATCAATAGTTAACTTACCGGTACGCTTCAAGACAAATAAGAAGATCGCAAAAAAGGCGAGAAAGAAATGGAAATGCGTAATGAAGTGATACGCACCATAACTTGCACTATGCCAACTCGGAACCATGGTCATTTCAAAATCCCAAGACACCATTGTCGCATAAATCACGTATACAAATGGGATTAGTAACGCGATATTACGAAATCTGCGTTGTGCCTCATAACTTGCATCAACAATAGCTTCGTGCTGATACTTAATAAAGTACCCATACAATGCAGCGACTGTTAAAAACCCAACGATCTGACGAGCAACAAGAAAGGTGTAATTATGCCAACCAGGCATATGATGATCATGCCCTCCCCCATTTCTCGCATCCGCTAACCATTGGAATGTCTGTTCTCCGTTCATCAATAAAATAACCAGCAACACAAAAGCTACTGGAAAAAGTGCAGCAAGTGATACAGCAATCGTTCTTACTTTGAAACGCCATTTGCCATTTACTAGATGTAGTATTGCAGCAAGCGTTACGCCATTTATAGCCAAGTAAAGGACGATTAGAAAATTAGTCGTAAGCACTGACCAGCTTCCAAAATCTTCCATATTATATTCCTACCCTTCGTAAAAAGTTATTATTCAGCACTTGCAGTAGCACTGCCTGCCGCATCTTTGACCAATTGATTTCTGATGTAATTAACCACATGCCAACGTTCAGGAACGGATAAATCATTAGAACCGCCCCCTTCAGCAGGTTTACCGTATGCCGGCATAATCACACTACCAAAAGTAATCGTTCCATATATCCAACCTTCTGATAAAGAATCCTGAACATATTCAGTCGTCAAATCAATCGCACCAAGCTTCGGACTTATCGGCGAATCAGCTCTACCCGTTAATCCATGACATGCAGCACAATATACTTTAAAAAGGTAACGCCCTTTTTTTATTGATGCTGCAGAAACAGGAATGGGATTTTGCAAACTCTTAGCCTCTTCTCTATTTGCCACTTTAGTCGGAATACCTTGTATAGGAATCGACCGCTTTGCAAATAATGCAGGAGCACCCTCTTGAGGCTTAATACTTGGCTGATTCATCATATCCGTGGACCATGGCCAAGCAAAAGCGCTGGTAGACAAAAGCATTGCTGACGCAAATAAAACTATTTTTCTTAATTTCATCAGGCTTTCTCTTCTCGTATTTCAAGTGACTTATTATCTTTAAAGAATGATCTGGAATTTTCCAGCTGATGCTCGTCAATTTCCACCATCAACCCAATCTCATCAACAGTCAGTTTTTCACTGTACAAAGACCCTCTTTTTCGGAGTAAACCCGCAAGAAAAAGAAAGGTGATAACCGTAGTCCATACTGCAAAAAAGATAAGCATTTCATACATCAAAACAAAGTTTGTGGGAAATGGCACAACCGCCTTACCGCCTTGAGGCTGCACAAGAAAACTTGCTTGTGCCGCCGACAAGAAGAAGAAGCCGAATGTACAGCCAAAAATGGCGCCCACGAAAGTAAACTTTTGAATATTGATCGGGCGCGGCCCAAGAATTTCGTCAATATCAGGATGCTCGATTGGCGACAACACCGTGATATCATCAATCTCCTTTCCCGTCAGTTTACCCGCTTTTATTTCTTCGATGCACTCAATGGCGTCATCGAAGTCCTTGAACATAGCTAATAATCGATGTTTTGCCATTTATGCGCCCTCCAGACCTGGTGAACCTGATACAGGTTGTTGTGAACCGGCAGCCGAAGTATTCTTAGCTTTTTGTTCAGCTTCTCGTTTTTCTTCTTCAATTTCATGCTTAAGGTGAAAACATAATTCTTTCACCTCGTAAGTAGAAATTGCCGGTAAAAATTTACAAAACAGTAAGAACAGCAAAGAAAACCAGCCAAAACTGCCAAATACAATTGCCCATTCGATCACCGATCCCCAAAGGATATCCCATTGATGTGGCGCATGAGACATAGACAATGTTGGTGCTACGATCATCCAGCGTTCGGTAAACATACTAATCTGCAACACGATAGACATAACAAACATCGTCGGCATGTGCCTTCGCCAGCTCTGAAATACAAGACCAAAAGGAGCCACCATCCCACAGATAATCATCGTCCAAAACACAGCGGCATACGGACCAGTAGCCTTATCAATCAGCAGCTCCTTGTCATACACATTATGACCGTACCATACTGAAGAAAACTCAATAAGATTGAGGTAAGTCCAAACCATCGCAATGGCAAAAGTTAGCTTACACGTTTTTTCCATAATGTTTTTCGTCATATAATCTTCCCAACGGTAGAAATAACGAAGAACAACAAACAAGGTCATAATCGCTGCACAACCCGAATAAAGTGCACCTGCAACAAAGTAAGGAGGGAAAGAAGTAATGTGCCAGCCCGGCATAATCGACATTGCGAAATCTGAAGATACGATTGAATGCACAGATATCGCTAATGGAATTAGAAAACAAGCCATCAACATATAGGTGCGACGGAAATTTCTCCACTGTCTGTCATCACCACGCCAACCTAGAGCCATAAGCCCGTAGACCTTTTTACGCCATCCTTTGGTGTGGTCACGCAAAACGGCCATATCTGGAATCATTCCGATAACTAAAAACAATGCTGATGCAGATAAGTAGGTACTTATAGCAAACGCATCCCATACAAGCGGAGACCTGAAGTTAGGCCAAATTCCTCTATCACTAACATAGGGAAGCACCCAATAAAGATTCCATACACGGCCCAAATGGATCATCGGGAAAAATCCCGCTGTCATTAATGAGAAAGTCGTCATTGCTTCCGCAAACCGATAGATAGGCTTACGCCACTGTGCATGAATGATATGTAAAATTGCCGACAACAACGTACCCGCGTGACTCATGCCAATCCAGAATACAAATGTTGCGATATACATATCCCACATATGTGGATTGTTAAGACCTACAGAACCCAGTCCATACTTGTATTGGTATATTTCAGCAGCAACAGCACATGCGACCATGGCCACACAAACTAATACTGCAGTCCACCACATTTTCCCAGGTGTTTCCATGGTTCGAATCAAATCATGATTGATTTTCGACCACTTTAGATTTTCATCAATAACTTTATCTTGTATTACTTGACTCATGGCGTTTCCTTTTTAATGTCAAACAACGCGCTTGTTATCAAACCCTAAACCTCAGAATCCCTAACCCTTTCCAAATACATCACAGAAGGATCAACGTTCAACTCATCAAAAACACGGTAACCGCGAATTTCTTCATCACTCTTTGCTTCTTTATGAGTGTATGGACCACGTTTCACCTCGTGTTTTTTCCAAGCCAAACTGACTTGGCTCGTTGGATCCATGGTATCCCCAAAAACGATTGCGTTAGTCGGACATGCTTGCGCACAAGCTGTTATTACATCGCCATCAATCATATTTCGCTCTTCGCGCGCCGCGCTATCTTTAGCAACGCGAATACGCTGAATGCAAAAAGTGCATTTCTCCATAACACCTTTATCACGAACAGAAAGATCAGGATTCAACTGTTGATTGAGTGGCTCTGGCCATGAACTTTCATAAAACGACCAGAAATTAAAATAGCGCACTCGGAAAGGACAGTTATTACTGCAATAACGAGAACCTATGCAACGGTTATATACTTGAGCATTTAACCCATCTGGCGTGTGATAAGTCGCCGCTACTGGACAAACAGGCTCACATGTTGCCGCTCCACATTGTTGGCACATCATGGGTATAAAACTCGCTCCACGCTCAGGATGCTCTAATTCCTCATCATCCCAATAGCGCTCGATACGCATCCAATGCATTGCTTGGCCTTGCTCAAAATAATCTTTACCGACTACTGGTAAATTATTTTCTGCGTAACAAGCCGTTGAACACGCATTACATCCTATGCATATATCGAGATCGATCGCCATCCCAAAACGATGCTCATAATCATGATGCCCATATCGTTCTGATTCAGCATCTTGTCGAAATCTGGATAGATTATCTAAGATATTACTAAGCGACATACTTAGGCCCCTCCTTCAGTGCGTCGTAACTGGTCAGCAGAAACAGTGCGCACAAAGGATCTTCCCATTTGCACATCGCTACCACCCATTTTGATCAATATTTGATTTTTACGCGTTTTACTTACCTTAACCTGGGTTGCATGTGTCGCTAACTCACCTGTTTTGTGATCAAAAACCGGATCTAATATTGACAAGGAGTTTGCACCGGTTTGTTTCGCATAGCGGCCATATTCTTTGTGGCCCTGCCCCATGGGAACTGAAATTGCCCCCCGGTGTATGGCCTTTGTAATAGCAACTTGTGTTTCTATTGAACCACTTTTTGATTCAATTTTAACAATATCACCGTTTTTCAAATTCATTTCGGCGGCGGTATGTGGATGCATCTCTGCCCAAGAATCCCAAACGACTTTAGAGATTTGATCTGGAGCTTCTTGCAGCCAAGGAATATTAGCATGACGCCCATCCCACAAACCCAAACGAGCAGAAGGAATAAGCGTTAAAGAAGTTTGGTCGAGATGATCAGTCGGAGTACCAACCTTCGCAACCGCTAAAGTTGCAGTAAGACTACCCGTCACACCCGTAGTTTTAAGTACACCTTTTTGCAGTAATCCATTCCAAAAAGACTCATCAGAAGCAAGCGCTCCACCGGTTAACTCAGCAGGCATATTTTTCACCGACGTTCGCAAGTAGGCATAATAATCAGGAAACTGCTTATAGCCCTCATCCAGTTTGGATAGCAATGCAATCATGATGTCGCCAAAACCTTTAGTCTCTTTATACAAGGGCTCCATTAAAGGCTGCTGTAAACTCATAGTCGCCGACCCACCCTGATAGGCGGCTACGTGAGTACCCCAATCTTCAATGGCAGAATTTAACGGAAGAACTAAGTCTGCTTTCAATGCAGTTTCATCAGGAAACATGGTCAATGCAACTTTGAACTTCACCTTGTCTAAGCCTGACTCCACACCTAGAGCTTCGGGCGCGGAATAAATAGGATTTGAATTATAGAAGAACACAACATCGTATTTACTATCAGACAAACCTTGAGCAAACGCTTTAAGGCTAGAAGTATTACCTTGCTTAGCTGCAAGCGCATTCTCTGGAAATGATACTGATGGCTCAATGGTTGTACCAACTGAACCCATAATGATATTGAGCAACATAACCGCTGAAGCAGCTTCATAACCTTTAGCTTGACCAACCGTAGATTCTCCCGCGAGAACCAGTGCAGGCCCACGCTCTGAGAGCAAGCTTGCAATCCGTTTTATTTTCGAACCTTGAATACCTGTAATTTTTTCTACTTTATTGAGATCATACTGCGCAAGTTCAGTTTTCACACTCGCTGGAACATCAACTTTATTCCAACCGCGACTCACAATAATATTGGCAATACCGAGAGCAAGGACGCCTTCAGTTCCAGGCGCAGCAGGCACCCACAAGTCTGCATTACCACCCGTTAGCGTCATTTTCGGCTCTACTTGAACCAAAACACCACGCTCACCTTGTCTAAATTTCGCATATTCACCCGCATTGTGAACCGGAGACATCCAGGTCGCTAAAAAATCAGCACCAAAAGAAAGAATAACTCCCGCTTTATCATACCGAATGACCGGCATAGCATCCCCAAGCAAATCTTTGGAAACCGCCTGCCAAATTGAGGTGTTAATGGTTTCGTAGGCAAAATGATTTTTCGATCCTACTTTCGACAATAGTTCAGATGTTAAGACTGACTGGTGCCCACTTAACGATCCTGAAACAAAAGCAAATCTATCACCGGAAACACTTGAAACCTGCTTACCCAATTCAGCCATTGCTTCGTCCCAAGATACCGCCTGTAAGCTATTGCCTTTGCGCATCATCGGACTGGTCACACGATCAGGATTGTAATGCGTCTGCACTCCGGACTGACCCATCATGCAAGACTTACCATTATTTAATGGAGAATCAGGATTGCCTTCTAGTTTAAGAGCACGACCTTCGCGTACTCGACCATGCAAACCACAACCTGCATCACACTGCGTACACGTCGAAGCATACCAAACGCCAACACCCGGAATGACATATTCCTCTGGCGATAGATATGACACAACTTCTTCTTTTCCTTCTTCCAGAGTCACTGTGGTAGGCATATCACAACCTGCTAACGCTGTACCTGCGCCGCCCCAACCCAGCATCTTTAAGAAGCTTCTGCGATTAACTTTTACGCCTTTCATCATCTTCATCCTATGTATATTTTCAACTACGGTTAGCGTAAGACTACTTATGACACTTCCAGCAATCACCTGGACCATCGTTGGCCTCATGACAACGGACACAAAAACCCATATTTAGCGGTTTCACTTTTTCAGCCACCGTCATCGCCTTAACTTCACCGTGACACAAACCACACACTTGTTGAACATCTTCAACCGGAAAATCCGCTTTATCGACAAATTTTCTAATATGTTTTTCATGGGAAAAATGAACATAGTCAGGCACGTCATGTACTTTTTTCCATTTTGGTGATTCACCTTTTTCCCAGTATTCAGTCAACTTCTGAATTCTTGGCTTGTCAGTTGCGATCATCTTATGACAACCCATGCACTTACTCGTCGGAGGAATCCCCGCCACTGCACTGCGCCGCGCATATGTATGGCAATACATGCAGTTAATTTTCATATCATTCACATGTCGATCATGCGGAAAATCAATGGGCTGTGGAACATGCTCACCACTATGCTCACCCACCGGTGGAATGATATGTGCTGGAACAGGAAGATCTGCTAAAGATGTCGCTGGCAGTACAAACGCAAATACTGCAAACGCAAATACTGACACCATGAATTTCATTTTTTTTGTCGCTGTCATCGCGGCATTTAACCTCTCCATAATGGAAAACGATTTTTAATTTTCTTAAAAATCGTATTTCCTACCCTTAAAACAATTGCCACAAATAACTTATGACAACCAATAATTACAAAAAAACAAAAACCATATCGCAGAATCACTCCTGCAATTGATCATTAAAGCACTGATTGAAATTTACTATTTAACTTAGAGCGCTATGCCCGTATAGCGAAAGAACGAAGCCCTGCTATTTCGTTCATGCCTGTTAACCGTGAGTTCCTCCCTCATACAACAACAAGCTATTCAAATTTTTTTATTAGTTAGTAATGCTATTTTTTTTGAAATATTTATTTTGTGAAACCGATGCTAGCTAGGTGGGTGCTAATTGTCAACGAAAACTGTCAATTATTTTTTTAATCCCAAACTGCATCTAACTTTATATTTTTATTAGCCTTTGCTAATTTATATAACATTAGAGTCGTGAAAAAACTAAGTAAAAAAGCGGCTTAAGCTATTATTATTTTATCAAATCATGAGCCTATTTCATCGATAATTTAACAGCGTCATTAATTTAGACAGGGTTATTTTCATCGATAAATACATGCTCGACATCAAATTTTCTGGACAATAAATCACCTATTGCTAGCACTCCGTAACGCTCAGTAGCATGATGGCCTGCGGCGAAAAAGTGCACACCACTTTCTTTGGCTAAATGATAATTCTGCTCTGAAACCTCGCCTGTAATATACGCATCAACACCACTTTCAATCGCGTGATTAAAATAACTCTGGGCACCGCCCGTACACCACGCCACCTTATCGATATACGCTGAATTACCTGGAATATGCAAAGGCTCGCGACCCAGCTTGGTATTTATTAGCTGTGCAAGCTCAACGGCGAGTAACTTATTCTCAAAGTGACCGACACCCACTAAATCTGCCTCACCAGAAAGCAGCCCTGACTGCTTAATACCTAATATTTTAGCGAGCTGGGTATTATTCCCATACTCAGGATGAGCATCCAATGGAAGATGATACGCAAGCAAACTAATATCCTGCTGCAATAGGCACTTTAAACGATTACGTTTCATTCCCTGGATTCTCTGATCCTCACCTTTCCAAAAATAGCCGTGATGAACGATCAACATATCCGCATCTAACTCAACGCTACGTGTTAATACATTTTGTGAAGCAGTCACTGCACTGACCACTTTCTTAACTTCCTCTTTACCTTCAACCTGCAATCCATTTGGACAATAATCTTTGAAAAGCTCAACACTCAATTCTGTGTTCAAAAATTCTACAATATTTTTTGACGATGCCATTAAATTTACTCGCAATCACCTAGATATAAAAATAAATTACCATGCTTGCGCGGCAAATCCAATATAATCCATTTTTAGATTTGAATTGATGACTGTTTATTACAATTAAAACAACTTATTATTGCCCTAGGATGCGATCTAAAAACAGCCTCTTAGGAGCTTGCCCGAGAACTGCGATCGTCACGAGAGCACACCTGAATAGTATCAAGATGAAAGATAATCAAGTCGGCCTATGGGAAACTAATACACATGCCTGAAAACAATGCACTTATGTCCAACCTAAAAACAGTTGGTAAATTCACTCTAATAGGGGCTGCACTTGCTTTTGTTTTAGCCTATTTTGCGGGCGAAAAAACCGACCTTGCCCAGTTCAACGAGATATCAAAGGAAGATGCCAAGGAGCTTATTAAAGAACATGCCAATGAAGGCATGCAAACAGTCTCCTATTCAGCATCGGTAAAAAATGCCGCACCTGCTGTGGTTAATATTTACACTACTAAAACAGCCCCAAAAATCTCATCCCCCTTTCGGGACGACCCTGTTTTCAAACGGTTTTTTGGTGACGAGCCTCCAGAAGGACAAAGAGATAAACTTGAAAACTCACTAGGTTCAGGCGTTATTATTAGCAGTCAAGGTTATTTGCTCACCAACAACCACGTCATACAAGGCGCTGATGAAATACAAATAGCCTTACAAGATGGAAGAAATACCCAGGCCACGGTGGTCGGCACAGATCCCGAGTCTGATGTAGCGGTTTTGAAAATCGAACTACACGATTTACCTTCAATTACGCTTGGACAGTCAGATGTTCTCGAAGTGGGTGATGTAGTACTCGCCATTGGCAATCCATTTGGCGTGGGACAAACGGTAACCATGGGTATCGTTAGCGCGACAGGCCGAGACAGACTCGGACTCACTACATTTGAAAACTTCATACAAACTGATGCAGCTATTAACCCAGGAAACTCGGGAGGAGCACTGATTAATGCTTATGGGCACTTAGTGGGAATTAACACCGCGATATTTACCCGCTCAGGCGGCTCTCAAGGAATTGGATTCGCCATTCCTATTACCACCGCCAAAGATATTACCGAGCAAATCATTGAAAAAGGACATGTCAGTCGTGGCTGGATTGGCATCGAAATCCAAGATGTTTCTCCCGCACTCGCTGAATCATTTAATCTAGAACAGGCAAAAGGCGTTATCGTTGCGGGAGTACTCCGCCAAGGGCCCGCCGACAAAGCCGGAATGAAACCAGGCGATGTTATCCTATCAATCCAAGGAACTGAAATTGAAGATGGCAGACATGCGGTTAAACTCATTTCCAAGTCTCCACCGGGAAGTAGCATTGAAATATCGACACTACGTAACGGTAAAAAAATGAAAGTATCAACCATTACAGAGCAACGGCCTATTATTGAAAAGAAAAGGTGATGCCTATTCTCCAAAAAAAGATCAAGAAGAGCTGAATGTTTTTTTCATAATCCAGACAGAATGACGACCTATTGTGAGAAACGTCCTTCGGTGCCCTGCGGGTGAACCCAGTCACGAAAATAAGAGGGCGTGCAATAATACCTAAACCACAATCACTACGGGCATATAAACTCACCCATCCTTTTTGTAATTACCGTCTTTATCTAAAACAATCGGTTCTTGCTCAGCGGCTGTAAACGCTTCGTCCATTGTCGAATCTGCATGCGCCTCACTGCCTGAGCTAGCAGCTTTATCATCATCCTCTGATTCATCTTCATCATTTTTCCTAGGCTTCATTCTTTTGGCACAAATCAAACCTACTTCAAACAATAACAACATCGGTATCGCCAGCAAAGTCTGAGAAATAACATCAGGTGGCGTTAGCAACATCGCAATAACAAACGCACCGATAATCATATAAGGTCTCTTTTCCGCTAATGACTCAGGTGTGGAAATGCCCGACCATACTAAGACCACGATCACTATCGGCACTTCAAACGACAAGCCAAATGCAAAAAACATCTTCAAGACAAAATCGAGATATTTACTAATATCCGTCATTACCGCGACGCCATCTGGCGCGGTACTCGTGAAAAAACCGAACACCAAAGGAAAAACAACAAAATACGCAAACACAGCGCCCATATAAAAAAGAAAAGAACTCGACGCAAGCAATGGCAATACGAGCCTGCGCTCATGCCGATACAGTCCTGGCGCGATAAATCCCCATACTTGATAAAGAATCAGCGGCATCGAAGCAAAAATTGCCAGCACCAGCGTGAGTTTAAACGGAGTAAAAAAGGGTGATGCCACATCGGTTGCTATCATCGAAGTACCATCCGGCAGGTGCGCCATCAGCGGTGAAGCAACAAAGGTATAAATATCATTCGCGAACGGCATAAGCATAAGGAAAATAATAAGAATCGCGAGCAAAACTTTTAACAAGCGATCTCGCATCTCTATGAGATGAGCAACGAGCGGCAAATCCTTAATCGAATTAAATCTATCCGGTTTTTTCATTAACTGAATTTTTTTGCTGGACGACTACATCGTCCTCAATACTCGAACGTTTTTCATCCGGCAACAGTGGATCAGCACTTTTTATTTGCTCAACCACCGGCTGAACCTGAGCTTCGCTTTTAGTTGAAATAGATAATGAATCTTTGCTTAGAATATTATGACGATTAAGAATCTCTTCTTGCTCTCTAAGCTTTTCCTGTAAATCCTCGACCTTATCAAGCTCTTGTCGAAGATCACTTTTTACACTACCAGCCATTTCCTTGATTTTTCCAAGCCAATATCCTACGGTTCGAATAAGACCCGGCAAGCGCTCAGGCCCCACCACCAAAAGTGCGACAATGCCTATTATGGCTAATTCCCAAAAACCGATATCAAACATGGTGACAGAACAACATGTGCAATTTAGACCTTATTATTATCTGAATTTTTTGCTTCACTTTGCTGTGTTACTTTGACATCAATCACATCATCTTTATTGTTAAGCGGTTTTTCTATTTGGTCCGAAGGTTTTTTACTGATGTCTTCTTCGCCCTCTTTCATCGCAGATCGAAAGCCTTTCAATGCAGAGCCTAAATCACTACCCACTGATCTTATTTTTTTTGCGCCAAACAATAATAAAACGATCACCAGGATGATTAACAACTGCCAAATACTAATACCACCCATAACCCTCTCCTTAAATAAATTCTTTAATTATTCGGATCATTATACACAAATGATCAAATATCGGCCAATTCTTCATTATGTATTGCGCGAATTCTTTTCTTCAATACCCGACAAGCCAAAACGCCGCTCAAGCTCCGCCAATACATCGTCCGGCCCCAGCCCTTGTTGAGCTAATAAAACCAGGGTATGAAACCATAAGTCAGCCATTTCATAAACGATTTGTTGATTATCCGCGTTCTTTGCCGCGATAATAGTTTCCGCAGCTTCTTCAGCAATTTTTTTTAGGGTTACATCCAAGCCCTTAGCATATAAAGAAGCAACATAAGAACTTCCTGCATCTGCAGATTTTCTATCTTCCAGAACAGCGGCCAGCGCATTTAAGGTATTATTTTTTTCCATACATCTCTTCTGGTTTCTTTAACACAGGCTCAACGAACTGCCATTCATTATGTTTTAATTGTTTAAAAAAACAACTTTCACGACCTGTGTGACATGCAACCCCACCCAGTTGTTCAATTTTTAACAGCACTACGTCATTGTCACAATCTAATCGCAACTCTTTAACCTTCTGTAGATGCCCTGATTCCTCACCTTTATGCCACAATTTTTTCCTCGAGCGAGACCAGTAAACCGCTTCTCCACAAGCTGCGGTTTTTGCCAAGGCTTCACGATTCATCCATGCAAACATTAATACATGACCCGATATTGCATCCTGAGCGATCACTGGTACCAAACCTGCATCATCCCATTTAACCTGTTCAATCCAGCGAGCACTTTCCATCAAACCCATCCCTAAAGACGCACTTCGATACCGGCTTGCTGCATATGCTGCTTGGCCTGAGTCATCGTATATTCACCAAAATGAAAAATACTTGCGGCCAAAACAGCATCCGCTTTGCCACTAATGATTCCTTCCGATAAATGATCTAAATGACCCACACCACCCGAAGCTATCACGGGCACTGAGACCGCCTCACTCAGCGCACGGGTAAGCTCAATATCAAATCCTTCCCTGGTGCCATCTCGATCCATACTGGTTAACAAGATCTCGCCCGCACCAAAGGCGACCATTTTTTTCGCCCATTCAATCGCATCCAAACCCGTCGCTTTTCGACCACCATGAGTAAAAATCTGCCAGCAATCAATTTCACCTTTTGCGCTGGTCTTTTTAGCATCAATCGCAACGACAATGCACTGCGAACCAAATTTTTCTGCGGCCTCCTTTACAAACTCGGGATTAAACACCGCCGCTGTGTTAATCGCCACCTTGTCCGCACCGGCATTTAGCATCCGTCGAATATCTTCAACCTTGCGAATACCACCACCAACAGTTAATGGAATAAATACCTGACCTGCAACCTGCTCAACAACATGTACCATTGTTTCTCGATCATCTGAACTCGCTGTAATATCCAGAAAAGTTATTTCATCAGCACCTTGCTCATCATAGCGTTTCGCAATTTCAACAGGATCTCCCGCATCTCGAATATCGACAAATTTCACGCCTTTAACCACGCGACCACTATCGACATCTAAACACGGTATTATTCTTTTTGCTAAGCCCATAACTCTTCCCTTATCTCGCTTGCGCTTCATCCGCAAGCTTTTGCGCAGCCGCAAAATCCAGACTACCTTCATAAATTGCACGACCTGTAATCGCGCCCATAATACCTTCATCCTGCACCGCGCATAGTGCACGAATGTCGTCGAGATTAGTAATTCCGCCAGAAGCAATGACCGGGATGGTAATCGACTGAGCAAGCTTCACTGTTGACTCAATATTTACCCCGAGCATCATTCCATCACGCCCGATGTCCGTATAAATAATCGAGTCAACACCAATTTTTTCAAATCGCTGAGCCATATCAATCACATCATGATGCGATAACTTAGACCATCCATCAATGGCGACTTTTCCATTTTTTGCATCAAGACCCACAATAATATGCCCAGGAAATTCCAAGCAAATATCATCGATAAAATGAGGTGCATTAATCGCCTTGGTTCCAATAATTACATATTGCACACCGGCATTCAGATAAGCTTGAATCGTGTCTTCATCACGGATACCGCCGCCTACTTGGATCGGAACATCAGGATAAGCTTCGGCAATATCATGTATGGCTTTGCCATTCACGGGCTTGCCTGCAAAGGCACCGTTTAAATCGACAAGATGAATACGCCGCGCTCCAGCTGCGACCCATTTTCCAGCCATCTCCACCGGATCATCTGAATAAACAGTGGAGTCCTCCATGTCACCTTGGCGTAATCGAACACAATGACCATCTTTTAAATCTATTGCAGGAATTACTAACATTGCTCTTGCCTCTTTTGTAACAGCTCAACACATTTATCTTTTACTCTACAGACCAATTAACAAAATTTTTCAACAATGCCAGCCCAGCATGCTGACTTTTTTCTGGATGGAACTGTACTGCAAACAGGTTGTCCTTAGTCAAAGCCGAAGAAAACTTAACACCATATTCTGTCGAACCCGCAACAATGCTTTCATCTTCAGATTCCACATAATAGCTATGAACAAAATAAAAGCGACTATTTTGCGCAATACCCTTCCACAAAAAATGATCTTTAACATGCTGTACCTGATTCCAACCCATGTGTGGAATCTTCAATCGACTCTCGTTATCTGGTGTGTACATGTCCACAGGAAATAATTTAACCTGGCCAGGCAATATCCCCAGACAATCAACGCCATTATTTTCCTCGCTTGAATTCATAACCGCCTGCATACCCACACAAACCGCTAAAACAGGTTTCTCCTGCGCTGCCTCTTTGAGTGCTTCACTGAGTGCTAGCCGGTTTAGCCCCTCAATGCAGTCACGGATTGCACCCACCCCCGGAAACAGGACTCTGGAAGCTTTTTTTATTTCTCTTGCCTGATTGGTAATAATGATCTTTGCATTATCACCCACTAACTCCAGCGCCTTAGCAACCGAATGCAGGTTACCCATTCCATAATCTATAATAGCTATCGTATTCATGCGATCCTACAAACTACCTTTGGTAGAAGGAATGCTATCGCCTATTCTTCCATCGATGTCCACTGCATTTCGCACCGCACGACCAAATGCCTTGAAAATTGTTTCCGCGATATGATGCGCATTACGTCCGCGTAGATTATCGATATGTAATGTAGCATTGGCGTGATTTACAAATCCTTGAAAAAACTCATAGAACAACTCAACATCAAATGACCCAATACTGCCACGAGCAAACTTTGCATGAAACTCTAACCCCGGTCGTCCAGAAAAATCAATCACCACTCGGCTTAAGGCCTCGTCTAGAGGTACATAAGCATGACCATAGCGACGAATTCCCTTTTTATCCGCCAATGACTGGCTAAAAGCTTGGCCGAACGTAATCCCTATATCTTCCACGGTATGATGGCAGTCAATATGCAAATCACCTTTAGCCTTAATATCAAGATCAATCAAACCATGGCGCGCTACCTGCTCCAGCATATGCTCCAAAAAAGGAATTCCTGTATCTAAGTTGCATTTACCGGAACCGTCCAGATCAATAGATAGCGTAATTTGTGTTTCCAGCGTGTCGCGAGAAATTGTGGCCTGACGATTTTTCACTAGCTAACTCCTTGCCTAACTGTAGTTACAATTTTTTTAATATTTTAGCTAAAGACTCTAAAAATCTTTTATTTTCCGCCGGTGCTCCCACCGTCACACGTAAACAGTCCGTCAATAAGCCTGCTTGTTTATTCAAGGTTTTAATCAATATCCCATCAACGCTTAGCGCGTCAAAAATCACTTCGGACTTTCCCGCCGCAGTTTTAAATAAAATAAAATTAGCCTTTGATGGAAAAACGCGTAATGACGAAAAAACACTCAAAGCATCAAAAAGAGTCGCCCGGTCTTTTTTTATTTGCTCGGTTTGCAGGTCAAATACTGATTTGTGATCGAATGCAAATTTCGCGCTTATCTGGGTTAACACATTAATATTATAAGGCAGTCGCACTTTATTAAAGGTCTCGATAAGCTCAGGATGAGCAGCCAATAAACCCAATCGCAAACCCGCCATGCCCATTTTTGAAACCGTACGCAATACCAATAAATTCGGATAATTTACCAGCTCAGACATAAAACTATCATCGGCAAATGCATGATAGGCTTCATCGACAACAAGCAAACCCGGACTCAGCTCAATCATCGCTTTTATATCGTCACGACTAAATAAATTACCCGTAGGGTTATTCGGATAAGCGAGAAACAAGACTGCTGGTTTGTATTTTTCTATCGCCTGCAACATTAACGGTAGATTCAATGCAAAATCATCACGTAAAGGCACTGCTTCATAACGCATACCTAGACATAGCGCAATCATTCGATACATACTAAAGCTTGGCTCGGGAGCCATTATCACTCTATCCGAACCAGCAACAGCCATTGCAATAATCTGAATAATTTCATCTGAACCATTGCCTAATAACACTTCTACGGCATCCGGAACTTGCATCGCCGATTTTAATACGCCAACCAACTCTCTTGAGGACGGATCAGGATAGCGATTAATTTCAGCCATAGCTAACGCATCAGCAAGCTGTTTTTGCAAAGCATCTGGCAAACGATAGGGGTTTTCCATAGCATCAAGCTTTATCATGCCTTTGGCATTGGGCACATGGTAGGCTTGCAGGCCTCTAATAGACTGTTGAATTATGTGGTCAAACATGACGCTTTTTTACCGAATTATTTTTTTATACGATATTCAGCCGATCGAGCATGCGCAGTAAAGCCTTCACCACGAGCAAACTGTGCAGCAATCACACCTAAATCTGACGCTCCTTGCTCGGAACACATAATCAAACTTGAACGTTTTTGAAAATCATATACACCTAACGGAGAACTAAAACGCGAAGTTCTAGACGTAGGTAAAACATGATTAGGGCCAGCACAGTAGTCACCTACCGCTTCAGCGGTATAACGCCCCATAAATATAGCACCCGCATTACGAATACTTTTGACATAAGATTGCGGATCAGCCACAGATAATTCGAGATGTTCTGGCGCAATATAATTTGCAACTTCCGCCGCTTCATCTAAATTTTTAACTTTGATTAAAGCCGCTCTAGTGCTTAATGATTTCCGAATAATCTCACTGCGCTCCATTTCCGGCAACAGTTTTTCAATACTTTGCTTTACGCGGACGATGAAATCAGCATCGGGAGAAATCAAAATAGACTGTGCATCCTCATCATGCTCGGCTTGTGAGAACAAATCCATGGCAATCCAATCGGGATCAGTCTCACCATCGCAAATCACGAGAATTTCGGATGGCCCAGCAATCATATCAATGCCCGCCACCCCAAAAATCATCCGCTTAGCAGTTGCTACATAAATATTTCCGGGGCCAACTATTTTTGCAACGGCTGGAATCAATTCAGTACCATAAGCCAAAGCGGCAACAGCTTGCGCTCCTCCAACACAAAAAACACGATCTACACCCGATATTGCAGCAGCAGCAAGTACGAGTTCATTTTGCACACCATTCGGTGTTGGTACGACCATGATGATTTCGGCAACACCCGCCACTTTTGCCGGTATCGCATTCATTAATACCGAGGACGGATACGCTGCTTTTCCGCCGGGCACATAAATACCCACCTTATCTAAAGGCGTGACCTGCTGTCCAAGCATGGTTCCATCGGCTTCGGTATATGTCCAAGAATCTTGCTTCTGATGCTCATGATAAGCGCTAATTCGCGCAGAAGATTTTTCTAATAGCATTTTATAATTATCATCTAAACCATCAAATGCTTGCTGTAACCTTGTCTGTGCAACCTCAAAATCAGAGGATTTCTCAAACCTTGTTTGATCAAATTTATTGGTAAACTCGATGACAGCTTGATCGCCACGCTGCCGTACCTCCCGAATGATGTGGCTAACCGTGTTGGTTACGCCCTCATCAGACACGCCTTCCCATGCTAAAATGCTTTCTAATTTAGCCCAAAAACCTTTATCACCTGAATTAAATTGTTTGATATCCATAGTTTTACATTTTTTCTACCGCAGCAGACATTCGCTGAATAAACGCTTTAATAGTCTCTGATTTGGTTTTCATCGATGCCTTATTAACAACTAACCGCGAGCTAATATCTGCGATATGCTCTAAAGGTTCCAATCCGTTCGCACGCAAAGTATTGCCGGTATCCACAACATCAACAATTTTATCGGCTAAACCCACAATAGGTGCAAGTTCCATAGAACCATATAATTTAATAATCTCAACCTGTTCACCTTGCGCGCCATAATATTCTTTCGCGCAATTCACAAATTTCGTCGCAATCCGCAGGCGTCGTCTTTTGGGCTTTACATTCGGTTTACCTGCGACCATTAATTTGCATTTTGCGATTTGCAAATCCAATGGCTCATACAACTCGTTACTGCCATGCTCCATTAACACATCTTTCCCGGCCACCCCAAGATCTGCGCCACCATATTCCACATAAGTAGGTACATCTGAAGCACGAACAATCACTAACTTAATATTGTCATGATTTGTATCAAGTATTAATTTGCGACTGGTTTCGGGGTCTTCCAATGGCTGAATGCCGATTTGCCTCAATAAAGGCAAGGTATCTTTATAAATGCGCCCTTTAGATAGAGCGAGTGTAATTTGATCTTTCATGATATTCATTCTATTGGGTCTAGCAGCGATTCTCAATCGTTTAGAGTCAAGCTTATTCAGGCCGGGACTCGCTTAATTTTTGCGCCCAATGATGCAAGCTTCTCTTCAATTCGCTCGTAACCTCGGTCAATATGATAGATTCGCTCAACAATCGTATCACCCTTTGCAATCAAACCTGCGAGTACTAAACTCGCAGATGCGCGCAAATCGGTCGCCATGACGGGAGCTGCAGTCAAAGACGCTATCCCTTGGCAAATGGCAGTATTGCCTTCCAGTTTTATGTTTGCCCCCATACGCTGAAGCTCCTGAACATGCATAAAACGATTTTCAAAGACCGTTTCAGTTATCGTGCTAACACCGTTTGCGACACTATTCATCGCGGTAAACTGCGCTTGCATATCGGTCGGAAAAGCGGGATATGGCGCAGTATAAACATCGACGGCTTGTGGCTGCTTACCGTGCATATCTAAGCGAACCCAGTCCTCCCCACACTCAATTTCAGCGCCGGCTTCACGTAATTTGACGAGCACAGCATCCAATAAGTTAGGATTAATATTCTTGATTTTTATACAGCCACGAGTGATTGCCGCACCCACTAAATAGGTTCCTGCTTCAATCCTGTCGGGTAAAACTGCGTGCTCAGCACCATGTAGGCGTTTAACACCTTCGATGGTAAGCGTATCTGTGCCAGCGCCTGTAATTTTAGCACCCATGGCATTCAAACAGTTAGCGACATCAACAACCTCTGGCTCTCGCGCTGCATTTTCTAAAACCGTAATGCCTTCCGCTAAAGTGGCCGCCATCATTAGGTTTTCAGTACCTGTCACTGTCACCACATCAAAGCAAATACGTGCGCCACGCAAACGCTTGGCCTTCGCTTTGATATAACCACCTTCCACTTGAATATCCGCACCCATGGCCTCCAAACCTTTTAAATGCAAATTTACTGGCCGCGTACCAATAGCACACCCACCCGGAAGCGAAACCTCAGCCTCGCCAAATCTCGCCAGTAAAGGACCTAATACCAAAATCGATGCGCGCATGGTTTTCACTAATTCATACGGTGCTTGATAACTGGTTAATGTGCTCGCATCCACTTCAACATTCATTTTTTCATCAACCAGAAGCTGAACACCTAAACGCCCCAATAACTCCATAGTCGTCGTCACATCTTGCAAATGCGGGACATTCGAAATTATCATCGGCGTTTCGGCAAGCAGGGTTGCCGCTAAGATGGGCAATGCCGCATTTTTTGCACCCGATATGCTTATTTCACCCTCAAGTACCGCACCGCCTGAAATCAAAAGCTTATCCATTTAATACGCTCTACACTATTGGTTATTATAAACAAAGCCTTAAACTCAGTCAGACATATCCAAGAATACTTATCTGTCACTCAGGCGCTTTTTCTTCCCACTGCTGTGGAGTATAAGCATTAATAGAAATTGCATGTATTTCGCCGGAGCTTATTTTATCGCCAAGTGCCGCATAAATCATACGCTGCCGCGCAAGCAACGTTTTTCCCTCGAACTCATCACTCACCACAAGTGCTTTGACATTACAGCCGTCTCCGGACACTTGCACATTGCGACATGAAATACTCTTTTCAATTAATAACTTAATATCGTCTACCTGCATGGACTAACCTTTTTACCAACCAATAATGAATGTTAATTACGGGAATCTACACGCCCTAGGAGCTTGTCCGAGAACAGCGATCGTCACGAGAAGCCTACCCGGAGCGATTCAATTGAGAAAAACCGCATGAATATGTGCTATTTTGAGGATTTTTGATTACGAGCCGACCCTAGGAGGCTGCCTGAGAACAGACTAACCTACTGCGAAAATCATAATTTCTGGCGGCGTTGAGTATAATCATCAAAACATCGCTTTACAACGACTACTCCCGCACTGGGGTTGATGAATTGCTAATATTTAAAATGCGATCCAAGCCAGACATTTTAG
>JALUUH010000227.1 GCA_027021445.1 Gammaproteobacteria bacterium | reverse complement strand
AAGGATAAATCGTTACACAAATATAAAAAAAGCGTGCGCTTTTTATATATCGCTTTATTGAGATTGTCATTTGAGGGTGTGAACTGTGAATTCTGCGTGGAAGTTTGGTTTGTTGTGTTTAACCTTATTGGTCTTAATGAGTTCGGCTCATGCTCATAAACTGAATCTTTTTGCTTTTGAAGAAGCGGGCAAAATATTTGTTGAAGGGTATTTTTCTGATGGTATTAAGCCCAAGACCGGTAAAATCAAGGTATTTGACAGTACGGGAACCTTATTATATGAAGGGAAAACGGATAATAATGGCAGCTATATATTTCCAAAACCGAATGTCGATGAGTATCGAATTGAATTAGATGCAGGTTTGGGTCATAAATCTGCGCTAGGTATGAAAGGTGGGGAAATATTTTCCAAGGAAGAAGATCAAGCTTCTGGAAGTAAAGAACTTCATTCTAGCAGTAATACGATGCTTGCTCTGGGCTCGAATGACGAGCTAAGGTCAATTGTTAGGCAAGCAGTAGCGGAAGCGACACGACCACTTGCTAGAGAAATTGTCGAATTAAAAACTAAAACTAAGTTTTCGGATATTGTTGGCGGAATCGGATTTATTCTAGGTTTGTTAGGAATTTTCGCATATTTAACAGCACGAAAGGGTTAATTGATTAATGCATGTATCTGATGGTCTTCTTTCCGGAGCCGTAATTACGGCGGGCTTTGTCGGTACCGCTATTCTTACCGCAGCGACATTACGAAAAATGGAGTTGGAAGAAATTCCTAAAATCTCTGTCGCTACTTCTGTATTTTTTGTGGCATCGTTGATTCATATTCCTGTCGGCCCAAGTAGCGTACATTTATTATTAAACGGTTTAGTTGGCATTATTCTCGGGTGGAGAGCCTTTCCCGCTATTTTACTCGGCATTATTCTGCAAGCCATTTTATTTGGTCATGGCGGCGTCACGGTTATTGGGGTGAATAGCGTCATGCTTGGCGGTGGTGCTTTAGTCGCTTTTGGGATATGGCAGCTCCGGCATAAATTTTCTTTTTCCAAAAATGAAGTGATTTTTGGCGGTTTGGCGGGAGCGAGTGCAACCATTGCTTCTGGTCTTATTCTCTCTGCGGCGCTGATTACCACTGGCGAAGAATTTACAGTAACCGCCGGCATCGTGTTAGCTTATCATATACCGGTAATGATTATTGAAGGATTAGTAGCAGGTGCCTGTGTCGGCTTCTTATTGAAAACCAAACCGGAGGTTCTTTCTGGTTTTCGATATTCATCTCATCATCCTTCCATTAACAAATCTGCAGCTACTTCCGATTCGTCTAAAGATTAACTTTATCGATGAAAAACTCATAATGGAATTATAATTGTGGCATTAGATATTGATCGATATGCACATGTTGAATCTTTTCTAAGTCGTTGGGATCCACGCTTAAAAATACTTTCGTTGGGTATTTTTGTTTTTTGCGTTGCCTTATTAGATAGTATTCCGGTTGCACTTATGGGGTTTGCATTAGCATGCGGTTTTTTATGGCTGTCTAAATTGCCGCTGAATTTTGTACGTGGTGGTATCGTATTTGTTCTTATTTTTCTTATACCTCTGATTTTTATTATGCCACTGTCTTATCCTGGCCAAGCCGCTTTCAAGGTCTTGGGTATTCCCTTTGCGTGGGAAGGTTTGCGAATTGCTTGCATCATTATCATTAAGGCTGTTTCGGTGGTGATAACCGCCTATAGTATTTTTGGAACCAGTCGATTCGATGTTTCTATGATCGCTTTACAGCACTTGAAAACCCCCAAAATGCTAGTTCAGATGTTGTTGTTTACCTACCGGTATATTTTTGTGTTTATTGCAGAAATGCGCAGAATGGATATAGCGATGCGTTCCAGGGGGTTCGTCAAAGGTTTTAATATGACAACATTAACTTTGATGGGAAATTTTGTGGGTACCTTATTGGTTCGCAGTTTCGAAAGAACTGAGCGGGTATATAAAGCGATGCTCTCTAAAGGTTACAACGGAGATTATCCAACCTTAGTTGAGTTTAATGCGATTCCGCAAGATTTTGTAAAAGCTATTCTGATCGTGTTAGTAACTATTCTATTGGTGGTGATCGATATTACGGGTCCTTTTAAACCAGCAATGCTTGCATGGTTTTAAATTGTGAACAAAAGTAGGTTGAAATGAATGAGATTACGATTAATGTTGAAGGGGTAGATTTCACTTATCCCGATGGGCATCATGTTTTAAAGAATGTGAATTGCGCTATTAGGAAGGGTGAAAAAGTTGCGCTCATTGGCCCTAATGGAGCCGGAAAATCAACATTTATGAGTTTGCTTAATGGTGTTAGCATTCCTACTCAAGGGCGGGTTTCTATTTCCGGTCTAGAAGTTTGTAAAGAAAACTTTGTGCAGATTCGACGCAAGGTAGGTATTGTATTTCAAGATCCAGATGACCAACTTTTTTGCCCGACTGTTTTTGACGATGTCGCTTTTGGTCCGTTGAATTTAGGCTTACCAAAAGATGAAATCAAGCAACGTGTTAAAGAGGCACTAGAAACGGTGGGTCTTGAAGGTTTTGATGAAAGATCATCTTTTCATTTATCTTTTGGGGAACGAAAAAGGTTGGCCTTAGCCACCGTATTATCTTACCAACCTGATGTTTTGGTATTTGATGAACCATCAACCAATATGGATCCATTGAATAGAAGAAAGCTCATTACTTGGTTGCAGCAATCTAATCGTACCATGCTATTGTGTACCCATGATTTAGATATCGCGTTGGATGTTTGTGATCGATGTTTAGTCTTGTCCGATGGACATTTTGTCGCTGACGATGAAGCGAGAACAATACTTAACGACAAGCAACTCTTAGAAAAAAATAATCTTGAGTTGCCATTGGCCTTAATGACTCATGAGTTGTTACTGGAAAAATTACGCACAGGACAAATGAGTTCGGAAGAAAAGCATATTATTGAGAAATTTTTGCATGCACATAGGCACACGCATGGGCCTAATGGGCAAGAACATATTCATATTCACTTTCATGGTCATGAGCATGAACACCTACATGATGACGCAGTACCTGATGATCATATGCATTCGGATACTGATGCGGAAATAGTGTGGAGTGAAGATGGACATCACCATCATTCACATCCTAATCATACTGACAAAGATAAAACCTAATTATTTATTACTCAGTGTGGTACCCGCAGTATCCGGTAGACGCGGTAAGGATATTTGTGGAAACTCTCCGGTAAGAGAATTGAGAAAACTAACAAGGTGGCGAACTTGCTCATCGCTTAGTTTTTGCTTGAGTTGTACAAAAGCCATTATGCGTATTGCCTCCTCTAACGTGGATACCGACCCATTGTGGAAATAAGGTGCGGTTAGTGCAATATTTCTAAGTGGTGCCACTCGAAACAAATGTTTGTGGCCAGCTTCGAGTGTTAGCTTATATAAACCCAAGTCGTCTGCTAATTTATAAACTTTTTCATAATGGCTGCCAAGATGGTTTGGAAACAATTCGTAAAATGCATCTCCCATTTTCAACGCAGGTCCTGGTGCTGGGCCGGCGAAGTTAACCCCAAAGTGGCAAGACATACACTCGACTTCGTGAAAAAGTTCCAAGCCTTTTAGCGCAGAAGCATTTAATGCTTTTTTATTGCCTTTAATGTATTGGTCAAAAGGACTATTTGGTGTATTCAGTGTGCGCTCAAAGCTAGAGATTGCTTTGGCGATATTTTCCAGAGAAACGGAATCTTGCTGCTTAAATACCTGGTTGAATTTTTTTCGATATCCCGGTATTGCCTTGATGCGTTGTGTAACCTGAAGCGCGGAGCGCATATTCATCACCCTGGGGTCTAATATATGTTCTTTTGCTTGTGCTTCCAAGCTGGTTGCGCGTGAATCCCAGTAGTTGACGGATAAATAGCCCACATTCCACAAAGTAGGCGCGGAACGTTTCAACTGGCCGTTCGACAATATGTTTATTCTACCGTCATCATCTCCGCCAGCGCTAAGGTTGTGACAGCTGTTGCAAGACAAGCTGCCATCAAATGATAGCCTGGAATCAAAAAAAAGTTGCTTACCCAATTCAACTTTTTCGCTTGTCGTTGGATTGGATTTTGGTGTAATTGGAGTGCTTGGCAATGCTTGAAGAATGTCAAAACCCAAGGCCCAATTGGAATAGCTTAAAATAATAAGGGTGAAAATAAATTGATATTTTGGCTGCTTCATTGAAGATAATTCCAGTAGGTTAAAACAAACTAACTTATTTATTTAAAGATTGAATGATAAACAATCATCTGCTCATTGCCAGGATGCGCGTATTGTATTCTGGAAATGCACAGGAATGAAGCATTTATTAAAATAAATAAGCGCACTTAAATCAACTATTTATCCTGGTTATCTTAAGAATTATAAAATTCTGTCGATACTTACGGTATGCACTAATCCAGTTCATCTGGAAGGAATAAAAGTAAGTAATAGGGAATGGTTTAAGTCATGAACATGATTGTTGGTGTATTGGTAGTGATATTTTCCGTGTTTGGCGGCTTTGTATGGTCGGGCGGACAACTCATGGCCTTGGTTCATCCTCCAGAATTGTTGATTAT
Source organism: Gammaproteobacteria bacterium (assembly GCA_027021445.1). Lineage (GTDB taxonomy): Bacteria > Pseudomonadota > Gammaproteobacteria > S012-40 > S012-40 > JALUUH01. Next base: position 75,035 of record JALUUH010000227.1, on the reverse strand, counting down.
TGGTGGCGGTGCGTTTGGGGCGTTATTGATTGCAAACACTCCGCAGGTCATTAAGCAGGTATTTACCGGAATACCGGGCCTAATGAAGCCATCAAAATATAATAAGCAAGCCTATCTCGATTTATTAGCCCTGCTTTTCGAGCTTTTTATGAAGGCAAGAAAAGAAGGCTTGATGTCATTAGAAGCACATATTGAGGAACCTGATAAAAGTCCTATTTTTACCAAATATCCCGCCATCCTTGCTGATCATCATGCCATGGATTTTATCACCGACTATTTGCGCATGATGGTTACGGGGGCAGCCAATGCATTTGAAATGGAAAACTTGATGGATCTTGAGTTAGAAACTCATCACACAGAAGGTGCGGTTCCTTCAGGTTCCTTGCAAACCATGGCGGACGGTTTACCAGGATTTGGAATCGTGGCGGCAGTTATGGGCGTGGTGATCACCATGTCATTTATTTCTGAAGGGCCTGATGTGATTGGTGCAAAAGTTGCCGCCGCATTGGTCGGTACGTTTCTCGGTATTCTTTTAAGTTATGGGTTTGCTGGGCCACTGGCTTCGGCCTTAGGGACTCGTGCTGTTGAAGAATCAAAATTCATCGAAGTGATTAAGGTTTCTTTACTGGCCTCACTCAATGGATATAGTCCGCAGGTTGCGATCGAATTTGGTAGAAAAGTGATATTTTCAATTGATCGGCCGGGTTTTTTTGAATTAGAAGATTATGTTAAGCGTAAGTCTTAAAATAGGTTATTTTTTAGGGTGAGATCTGCGCGCTAAATTTAGGCTTTTACATATTCGATAAGATAATTTGTGGTAATCGCAAGGAAGCTTGATGGCAGAAAATGCACAACCCATTATTATAAAAAAAGTTAAAAAGGGCGGCCATGGTGGACATCATGGGGGTTCTTGGAAAGTAGCCTATGCGGATTTTGTAACCGCAATGATGGCTTTTTTTCTGTTACTTTGGTTGTTAAATGTCTCTGAGCCTGAGCAAATAAAAGGAATTTCTGGGTATTTTCAAAATCCATCTCCGATCAGTGCCGCAGGTGGGGCGAGCACGAGTATGATTTCTCTGGGTAAAAATAAGGATGAGTCCAAAGGCGATGGGCAGCAATCACGCGAAAGCAACGAGCAAGATAATTTTACGCCTGAATATACAAAAGCATTTCTGGATTTTGAGCGTCGACAGCTTGAAGCGTTGAAGGAGGAATTGGAATATGCCATTGATACCATTCCCGCATTAACCGCATTTAAGGACCAGCTTTTTTTAGAGATTACTGATGAAGGTTTGCGAATTCAAATCGTCGATAAAGATAAACGTCCGATGTTTGATCTTGGTAGTGCGGTAATGAAATTTTATGCAAAAAAAATCTTACAAGAAATTGCGCCGCTGTTGGATAGGGTGCCTAATAAAATTAGTCTTTCTGGGCATACTGATTCCACTCGTTATATCTCGCAACGCGGTTATAGTAATTGGGAGTTATCGGCGGATCGAGCGAATGCATCACGCCGAGTGTTGGTTGGTGCAGGAATTTCTAGCGACAAGATCAGTCGGGTGGTTGGTTTAGCATCTAAGGTTCCGTTTGATGCGGAAAAACCATTTGCACCGATAAATCGCCGAATAGCGATAATCGTACTTAATAAAAGAACGGAGGACGCTATTATGAAAATTGAAGGTGTTGATCAAAACGATATCATTAACCCTCGCGTAGTGAAAAAGAAACAGCTAGGAGAGGAGATAAAAAGTGGTACTGTGCGCCGATCTGGTGCAGTCATTCGCTTTGAGGGTCAGTAAAAAGAACCTCGTAATGCTATTTTATTTTTTCAATAAAGGCATAGGCCGAATGGTTATGGATCGATTCGAAGTTTTCGGATTCAACAGTATAAGCCGTAATTCGTTCATCAATATTTAATTGGGCTGCAATATCTCGTACAATATCTTCGACAAATTTGGGATTATCGTAGGCTTTTTCTGTGACATATTTTTCATCGGGCCTTTTGAGTAAGCCAAACAATTCGCATGAGGCTTGCTGTTCAACGATATCGATCAAATCCTCTATCCACACAAAGCCTTTTGTTTTCACCGATACGGTTACAGCTGATCGTTGATTATGCGCACCGTATTCCGATATTTTTTTAGAGCAGGGACAAAGACTTGTTACCGGTACAATAACTTTGATAGTGAGTTCGGGTGTGTTGTTTTTAATTTCACCAATAAATGTTACTTCGTAGTCAAGCATGCTGATGACTTTTGAAATAGGTGCTGATTTGTTGATGAAATACGGGAATGCCATTTCGATATGTCCAGATTCTGCTTCTAAACGCTTAAGCATTTCGATTAACATTTCTTTAAATGATTGGACGGTAATTTCTCGTTCGTGTTGATTTAAAATCTCCACAAAGCGCGACATATGGGTGCCCTTAAAATTGTGCGGGAGATTGACATACATATTAAAACTCGCAATGGTATGTTGCTCACCACCGGTTCGGTCTTTTACTCGCACGGGATGACGTATATCTTTTATGCCTACTTTATCAATCGGAATTTGCCGAGTATCCGAACTATTTTGCACATCTGCAATATTGCTGTTTGACATTTTATTTTAATCCTCAGAGTAGCGCACACATGCACGGTCAGTTTCCCAAACCGTAATTGCACTGAGCTTTACCGTGTCACTATTCATCACTTTTTGTAGCTCAGTAAAAATATACTGTGCAATGTTTTCGGCGCTTGGGTTGATTTCAGTAAATGGCGGAATATCGTTTAAATGATAGTGATCAAGCTTGTCTAATACGCGGTTGGTCATTTTTTTCATTTGCTTGAAGTCGATACCGATACCTAGTTCATCTAATTTGCTGGCCACCGCTTCCACTTCGACTTTCCAATTATGGCCGTGCATGCGTTGACAGGCGCCAGGGTAGTTTCGCAATGAATGAGATGCCGCAAAATCAGTCAGAATTTTTAAAGAATAGCGTTTTGTCATGTGTTTTTAGTTTCAGTTTTTTTAATCACAATTTACGCTAAGAAATAGGATTAGTATTCTAACGAATCAAGTTCAATCAGGTCACCCATAATTAATGAGGGTTGGAGAGAAAAGAACATATTTGTGATGTTATTGATAATACCTAAGTATTTTACTAAGAAATAGTCCCGGTGGGTAGTACTTTGGGGGAAGTATCTTGTAATTTACTGTTCGCGGCGCGTAAAATCCCATTTACGTTTAAACCACAGATATCGAGTAATTCGGCATGTGTTCCATGTTCGATGAAACGGTCTGGAATGCCAAGATTGATACTCGTAGGAGGATGTTTCATGCCAGCGATTAATTCATTCACCGCACTTCCAGCACCGCCCATGACTGCATTTTCTTCAATGGTTATGATTAAATCATGTCGTGTTGCCATGCTTAATACGGTCTCATGATCCAGGGGCTTGACAAATCGCATATTTACAACAGAAGCATCTAAGATGACACCGGCTTCTTCTGCGGGGGCGACCATTGAGCCAAAAGCAAGAATCGCAATTTTTCGACCGCGTCTTCTCACCTGGGCTTTACCCACAGCCATAGATTCCATTTGCGGGTTGACTTTAACACCCGGCCCCAATCCTCGTGGATATCTAACCGTTGCGGGAGATTCCAAGCAATGCCCGGTATACAGCATTTGACGCGTTTCATTTTCGTCAGCAGGTACCATAATAGTGAGATTAGGTACTGTTCGGAGATAGGACAGATCAAATGAACCCGCGTGAGTGGGGCCGTCAGGCCCTACCAGACCCGCACGATCAATCGCAAATAAAACGGGTAAATTTTGAATGGCAATGTCGTGAATTAACTGGTCATAACCGCGTTGTAGAAAAGTCGAATAAATAGCGACTATTGGTTTTTGGCCTTCAACGGCGAGACCTCCAGCAAGGGTCACCGCATGTTGCTCGGCGATTCCCACGTCAATATATTGCTCGGGAAATTTTTCAGAGAATTCAACCATTCCTGAACCTTCACGCATCGCAGGAGTTATGGCAATGAGCTTAGGGTCTTGCTCTGCCATATCGCATAACCATTGGCCAAATACTTGGGTATAGCTGGGGCTGCAGTTTGTGTGGTTTTTGGCTGCGGTTCCGGTCTCAGGGTTAAAGGCAGACACTCCGTGATATTTACAGGGGTTTTCTTCCGCCGGGCCGTAACCTTTACCTTTTTTGGTAATGACATGCAGAAATTGTGGGCCTTCTAATGCTTTAATATTGCTGAGTGTAGTAATCAATGTTGGCAGATCGTGGCCGTCAATGGGCCCTATATAGTTGAATCCCAGTTCTTCAAATAATGTTCCGGGTATCACCATGCCTTTCATATGTTCTTCGGCTCTTTTAGCCAGTTCGGCTACCGTAGGCAAACCTTGCAGAACTTTTTTACTACCCTCTCTGACATTGGAATACAGCTTTCCCGTGAGGATTTTAGCTAAGTAATTTGACAGGCCGCCAACATTGGGAGAGATGGACATTTCATTATCATTGAGTATGACTAAGATATTGGCATCGAGGTCACCGGCATGATTTAAGGCCTCAAACGCCATCCCTGCCGTCATTGCTCCATCGCCGATAATTGCGGAGATTCGTTTCTGGCTATTTTGGCGTTTGGCCGCAATGGCCATTCCTAAGGCAGCACTAATGGAGGTGCTTGAATGGCCTACGCCAAACGTGTCATATTCACTTTCATCTCTTTTCGGAAAACCCGCTAAGCCATTTTTTTGCCGCAATGTATGCATTTGCGATCTTCGGCCGGTGAGTATTTTATGTGGATAGCTTTGATGGCCTACATCCCATACTAGTAAGTCTTCCGGGGTATTCATTACATAATGTAAAGCGATGGTTAATTCAATGGTGCCAAGGCCTGCAGATAAATGCCCGCCAGTTTGTCCTACCGATTCAATGATGAATTCTCTAAGTTCTTTCGCTAGCGTTGGGAGTTCCGTTTCATCTAGCTCACGAAGTTGTGTCGGCGTATCAATACTGTTTAATAATGAATGTTTTATGTTGTCAACCATGCTTTACTGCCAATTATTATCTTGAAGCGCTAAACCGCGTATGATGACTTTAAAGCAAAAGTAATGCAAGGACATTATCTGAGCGAAATGTCATTGATATTTTGTAAGCTTTTGGTCTGACTCAGTTTTTTCGATTCACTATGTAAGAAGAAATCCCTCGTAAAGTATCTGCCTTTTGACCTAAGTGGCTCAATGCATCTAGCGCTTTTTCATGTAAGTCCAGGGCAATTTTTTTTGCATTTTTCAGGCCTAGAAGCGCGGGATAAGTGGGTTTATCACGTTCTATATCTGAACCTTGGGTTTTGCCCGTTACCGCGCTATCACCCTCAATGTCCAGTATGTCGTCGCGCACTTGAAATGCTAAACCAATTGCTTGCGCATAATCATTAAACCTGGCAAGAGTCTCGTTATCATTGCAGCCAGCACCGCGCACGCCAAGCTCTACACTGGCGGAAATCAAAGCACCTGTTTTATAACGATGCATTTGCTCTAGCTGTATTTGATCCATTTTTTTGCCAACTGAGGCCAGGTCTATTGCTTGGCCGCCCACCATTCCAAGGGATCCGCTTGCTTGCGCTAAAAGTTTTATCATTAAAAGACGCTGATGATCATTGATCACTGTGTTGTCTGCTCTGGCCAGGATTTCAAAAGCTAAAGTCTGTAATGCATCACCCACTAAAATGGCCGTGGCTTCATCAAAGGCTTTATGGCAAGTGGGCTTACCGCGGCGTAAATCATCGTTATCCATCGCTGGTAAATCATCATGTACTAAGGAATAAGCATGAATAAGCTCTATGGCAACGGCAGGAGCATCTAGTTGATCAGGTGATGCGTTTAAAGCATTTCCAGCCGCATAGACTAAAAAGGGTCGGATACGCTTCCCGCCACCCATCACCGCATAATGCATCGCTGCATGCAGTTTTTTCGGTAAACTCGATACCTGTGGTAAAAAAAATTTTAGCTTTGATTCAATTCTTTGCTGATAGATGTTAAGGCTTTCATTAAAGGGATTACTGTTTGGCATCAGGTTTTATTTCTTCTTGTATATCATCTTCTTGTATATTTATATTAAAGGGTTTTGTTGAGTTTTCGCTGTTATTGATTAGAATATTTACCTTTTGTTCCGCTTCTTGCAAAGCTTGTTGGCAAGTTCTGGTTAATTGTATGCCTTGCTCGAACGATTGCAGTGATTCTTCAAGGCTTAGCTCCCCTTGCTCCATTCGCTCAACAATGTCCTCAAGGTCTTTTAGGGCATCTTCAAATGAAGGTGTTTTTTTCTTTCTAGGCATGCGTTTATCGTGTTCTTAGCTGAGATTGAGAAAGGCGTAAACTACATGAGCAAAGATCAAGCGTCAACGTAGAGTGTTCGTAAATTTAAAGAAACCTTTGTAATCGAAGCAAGCTTGATACAATGAGCAAAGCTAATTAATAACCACGAGAATACATCTGCAGCCATGAGTACTTCAAGCGATACCCTGGAAATCATTATCTCAAGCCAGCCAGATAAGCACTTAGCGCAATACCTTCGTGCGCACTGCCCACGATTGAGCACTCTTCTGGAGCGCAGTAAAATAGCAGAAAACGCGAGTGAAAAGAGGAACTTTATAACGACCTTATTAACTGAAATATACCCTGAGATTAATAAACCCGCTGATATTCCGGTAGCCGCAATACGTTATTTGGGGCAAACGGGAAAACGCCCTGAGGCTTGGTGTATCTGTGCCGATCCGATTAGTTTATTTACCTCAAGATATGGGCAAATCTTAGAAAGTCCCGTGCAATCGGGATTGAACCAAGAGCGCGAAGCACATTTTTTTAATGCATTGAATAGCTTTTTTAGCGCGCAAGAGATAGCGTTTTGTAGGGGTAACGCAAATGAATGGTATATCTTCGCAAAGCAATATCATCAGGTAAATTCAACGCCAATTGAAAGAGTCATTGGGCAGGAGGTTCACAATTACCGGTTAACCGGGGATGATAGTGAATTTTGGCAAGGGATAATGCATGAATTTCAGATGTGGTGTCACCATTATTTTCTGGATGAAAATCTTTATGGAAAGCCTTCAGTGGCGTTTAATTCTATTTGGTTGTGGGGCGAAGGAGATCTAAGCTCGATGGGCGTAGATAACCCTAGCCCCTATTGGAATCGTTTAATCACTGATTCCGTGCTGGCTAAGGGCGTTTTTAGTTTAAGTGGCTCGGCTAATGATGTTACTGGCACGATGAGTTCAGTGGATGCGAGAAGTTTGATTAACGGTAATCTGGTGGTATTAAGCCAGCAGCCTGATCAGCAAAAAGAAGAATTAACACTTCTTGAAGGTAAGTGGCAAGCAATGATTGAGCAAAATTTAAAACAAGACACTATATCTCATCTAGTCATTGTTTTTAACGGTAAACGTTATGTTTACAAAAAAACGAAATGGTTTAAATTTTGGTGAATATGAGATGAGAATTCACCCGGCAATTAAAATTATGCTGTTTATTGTTTTTGCATTGGCATTGGCGATTAATCCTTTTTCCAGTTGGATGCTCGCAATCTTATTAATGATTGGTGTTTGGGTTGTCGTCGCAGACCTGTCGACACGCAAGAGTTTCGTTTTGCTTAAACGACTTAAATGGTTGTATTTATCTTTGTTTATCGTTTATGCGTTTTTTACACCCGGTGAGTTACTTTTGCCTTGGGGCTATGGGCCAACGTTCGAAGGACTTGAAGAGGCCTTTGTCAGGATTCTCGCGCTGATGCTTATTATCTTAGCCGTAGGTATATTGCTGGCTTCAATGCAGCAAAAAGATTTAGTGGCTGGATTGTATTTATTATTTCTACCACTGAGATACCTTGGATTTGAGCATGAAAAATTTACGGTGAGAGTCTATTTAACCTTAGAAAAAATAGCTGAGACAACAAAAGAAAATTATTTGAATGCCGAGATAGCCCATCGGCTAAAGCCAAATGAATCAAATCCACACGGATTAACCCAGCAGCAAAAGATAGCGCATTTTATGGATCGACTGGGCAATAAATTTTTGAGTCTTATGCGGCAAACCTCACCGGTTTCTCATCTGGAGATTGATTTGCCTGCGGCGCCCAGATGGTTTGAATGGTTGTTACCGGGTGTATTAGGACTGCTATTTATGGTGGTTGCTCATTATGCATAGAATAGTCGCGGGAGTAGAGTATTTTGGTGCCTCATACCATGGCTGGCAAATGCAAAAACACAGCGATCAAACGGTTCAGGAACAGGTTGAAAAAGCCTTAGGCCTGGTCGCCAATAAACCGGTCAGAATCATCTGTGCAGGTAGAACGGATGCTGGGGTACATGCCTCTGAGCAAGTGATTCATTTCGATATCGATGTTGATCGTACGAATCGCTCATGGGTTTATGGTGCGAACTCTAATTTGCCTAAGGATATTTGCCTCTTATGGGCCATGCAAAGTTCGAATGATTTTCATGCCCGGTTTTCAGCGCTGCGTCGGCGCTATTGTTATATTATTTTTAATCGCAATATTCGCCCTACATTCAATGCCTATCGTACCACTTGGTGTCATCAGATACTGGATGAAAACTTAATGCACGAAGCGGCAAAACATCTGATTGGTAGCCATGATTTTTCCTCATATAGAGCACTGGGGTGTCAAGCTAAAAGTCCGGTGCGCGAGATATACCATCTTTCAGTGGCGAGAAAAGGCGCGTATGTTTTGATAGATATAGAAGCAAATGCGTTTTTACACCACATGGTGCGAAATATTGCAGGTGTGTTAATGGATATCGGTAAAGGCAAGCAACCACCTATTTGGGCCAAGGAAGTATTGCAGTACCGGGATCGATGTCTTGGCGGGGTTACCGCCGCACCTTTTGGTCTCTATTTGATGAATATTAGGTATCCGCAGAAATATGGCTTGCCAAAACTTTCACCTAGCCTCCCAATTTGGTAATCTACTGCGCTTTGGCTTTCTAGGCATAAGATGTTACGTACCCGAATAAAAATTTGTGGAATTACTCGCCTTGAGGATGCGCTGTGTGCCATTAATGCGGGAGTTGATGCCTTAGGTTTTGTGTTTGCGCGCAAGAGTCCACGTTATATTACCCCCGATGCGGCAAATTTCATCATTTCACAATTACCGCCCTTGGTGACCATGGTCGGACTATTTATGGATAATCCTACGGATGATGTTGCGGCCGTTGTATCTCAGGTTAATCTTGATTTGCTGCAGTTTCATGGCGCAGAGTCTGTGGCGTTCTGTGAGCAATGGCAATGTCGTTATATTAAAGCGCTGCCTATGGGACAAGACGGGGATACTGGAGCCGTGATAGACCCCTTGTCTTATGCTGCTCGCTATCCATCGTCGATTGGTTTTTTATTAGATAGCAATGCACTGGGTGAAGCCGGTGGCAGTGGAAAAACATTTGACTGGAAGTCTGTTCCTACGCAATTGAGCAAGCCCATCGTGGTTGCAGGAGGGCTTAATCCGCACAATATATTTGCAGCGGTAACCCGCATCAAACCTTATGCGGTTGATGTGAGCAGCGGTGTTGAATCTGAGAAAGGTATTAAAGATCATCAAAAAATGATCGCATTTATTAAAGCAGTTAAAAAAGGTAATGAAGCAAATGCAATCAATTCCTAGTTTGCCTGATGAGAACGGGCATTTTGGTATCTACGGTGGGCGTTTTGTCGCTGAGACACTGATGGAACCATTAGACGAGCTAAAAAAAGTCTATGAACGATTAAAAACAGACAAAAATTTTATCCAGGAATTGGATCAAGATTTACAGCATTACGTCGGACGTCCATCGCCGGTTTATCATGCAGAACGCTGGAGTAAAATTCTTGGCGGTGCGCAGATTTATCTCAAACGAGAAGACTTAAATCATACCGGTGCCCACAAGGTGAATAATACGGTCGGCCAAGCCTTATTAGCTAAACACATGGGGAAGACCCGAATTATTGCGGAAACTGGGGCCGGGCAGCACGGGGTGGCATCTGCAACGGTTGCGGCACGTCTCGGATTAGAATGCGTTGTCTACATGGGCGCGGAAGATATCAAGCGACAAGCCTTGAATGTCTATCGAATGAAATTATTAGGGGCCGAGGTCATACCCGTTACATCGGGATCGAAAACATTGAAAGATGCCTTGAATGAGGCAATGCGCGACTGGGTTACGCATGTTGACAATACCTTTTATATTATCGGAACCGTCGCTGGGCCGCATCCCTATCCGCTATTAGTGAGAGATTTTCAAGCGATTATAGGCCGTGAGGCCAGAGAACAAATTCAAACGATGGCCGGAAAATTACCCGATGCATTAGTGGCATGTGTCGGCGGAGGATCCAATGCGATTGGTTTATTTTATCCGTTTTTAGAAGATGAGTCGGTGGCAATTTATGGCGTAGAAGGCGGTGGGCATGGCCTTGCTTCGGGCCAACATGCTGCGCCTTTATGCGCCGGTAAACCGGGTGTTTTACATGGTAATCGCACCTATTTAATGGAAGATGTCAATGGTCAAATCATCGAAACCCATTCGATCTCGGCAGGACTTGATTATCCAGGAGTAGGGCCGGAGCATGCATGGTTAAAGGATGTAGGCCGTGCAAACTATGTTATCGCTACGGATGATGAAGCCTTAAAAGCATTTCATGATTTAACCCGTATTGAAGGCATTATGCCCGCATTAGAATCCAGCCATGCGCTGGCTTATGGCGCAAAACTCGCGCAAGAAATGAACCCAGAGCAATTAATATTGATTAATCTTTCGGGGCGCGGGGATAAGGATATTCACACGATTGCTGCTTTAGAGGGAATCAAGGTATGAGCCGCATAAAACAACGCTTTGATGATCTTAAATCTAAACATAAAACCGCGCTTATCCCGTTTATTACCGCCGGTGATCCACGCCCCGATATAACCGTTAAGCTAATGCATGCACTGGTAGAAGCTGGGGCAGATTTACTGGAATTAGGTGTGCCATTTTCCGACCCCATGGCGGAAGGCCCAACCATTCAAGCGGCTTGTGAAAGAGCACTTGAGCATGGTACTAGCTTGACGGATGTCTTAGACATGGTGGAAGAATTCCGTAAATCAGACTCGACAACGCCTGTCTTGTTAATGGGATATTTAAACCCCATTGAGGTAATGGGTTATAAAAAGTTTGCCCAGCATGCGGGTTCTATAGGGATGGATGGGTTACTGACAGTTGATATGCCTCCGGAAGAAGCGAGTGGATTATTATCCGAATTAGCGCTGGCTAATATTGATCCCGTTTTTTTGCTTGCCCCCACGACCACTCAGCAACGAATTGAAATGATTACGCAACAGACAAAAGGCTTTGTATATTATGTTTCCTTAAAAGGAGTGACTGGGGTTAAGTCTCTTGAAATCAAACCAGTAGAGAAAAAAATTAAAGAAATAAGACAGCTTACTGATTTACCCATCGGAGTTGGTTTTGGAATAAAGGATGCTGAATCTGCAGCAAGTGTTGCCCAGGTGGCTGATGCCGTCGTCGTCGGCAGTGCGATTGTCAGTTTAATGGCTAAGCATAAAGAGGACGAACAAGCGATATTGACCCAAGTGCCCTCATTTCTGCAAGAACTGAGGCGGGCAGTTGATATATAATAAACTGAATTTAAACGGAGTAATAGGTCAGACAAAATGAGCTGGTATGAAAAGTTGATACCGAGTCGAATTCGTACGGATGTGACTTCAAAAGGAACGGTACCTGAAGGTTTATGGACTAAATGTCCAAAATGCCAGGCAGTTCTTTATCGTTCTGAGTTAGAGCGCAACCAAGATGTTTGCCCGAAATGTGAACATCATATGCGAATAGGTGCGCGCAGGCGCTTAGCGTTTTTCTTAGATGAAGACTCTACGGAAGAAATAGGCGCAAGTCTGGAACCGCTGGATGTTTTAAAATTCAAGGATAGTAAAAAATATAAGGACAGAATTACCGCAGGACAAAAAAATACCGACGAAAAAGATGCTCTGATTGTAATGCGCGGTAGTTTGAAAAAAATGCCTATCGTTGCTGCGGCATTTGAGTTCAAATTCATGGGTGGTTCGATGGGTTCTGTTGTCGGGGAGCGGTTTGTACGTGCGGTCAATATTTGTTTGGCCGAAAATATGCCGCTGGTCTGTTTTTCTGCGAGTGGCGGTGCACGGATGCAGGAAGCGCTATTTTCTCTCATGCAAATGGCGAAGACTAGTGCCGCGTTAAGAAAATTGAGCGACCAAGGTATTCCTTTTATTTCAGTTATGACGGATCCAACAATGGGCGGTGTATCTGCGAGTCTGGCAATGTTGGGGGATATTAATGTGGCAGAACCCAAGGCGTTAATAGGATTTGCGGGGCCGCGAGTTATTGAACAAACCGTACGCGAGAAATTACCTGCTGGATTTCAACGCAGTGAGTTTTTGTTAGATCATGGAGCCGTTGATTTAATTATTAAGCGTGGTGAAATGCGAGATCGCTTACATAATATTTTATTTCTACTCACTGATGATGCAAAGTTTGTGGTTACCGAGGATGAAATAAACGAGATCGCCGAACCTGATGTTGAGCAAAGTGCTGAGCCAGAGGCAGAGCAAGAACCGAAAATTGAGAATAATCAAGAACAAGAAAAAGTTGTGGATGTTGAAAAAGGGTGAGTTTCACAACGCTTCAGCAATGGCTGGACTGGCAAAATCAACTACACCCTAAAAATATTGATCTCGGTTTAGAGCGAGTATCTGCGGTAAAATCTGCACTTCATCTTGATCAGCTTGCACCGGTGGTTATTACGGTTGCTGGAACGAATGGCAAAGGTTCGGTTGTAAGGTTTCTTGAGGAAATTTATCGTGCTGCTGGTTTTCAAACAGGGGCTTACACTTCACCCCATTTACTTCATTATAATGAAAGAATTCAAGTTAATGGTATACCTGTCTCGGATAAGGTCATTTGTGAAACGTTTAAACAAATAGATGCGCTTAGAAAAAATATTAGCCTCACTTATTTCGAATTTGCGACATTGGCTGCCGGGCATATTTTTCAACAAGCGGAGCTTGATGTTGTTATTCTAGAAGTTGGTTTGGGTGGACGTCTTGACGCAGTGAATGTATTTGAGCCTTCATTAACAATTATTACCAGTATTGGCTTAGACCATACTGAATGGCTGGGTGATGATATAGAATCTATTGCGTATGAAAAGCTGGGAATTAGCCGCGCCAATATTCCCCTAGTCTATGGGAATTTACCACCCATGAATTATATCGATAATGAAACGCAGCAGAGAAAAACACCGCTTTATAAATTTGGCGATGTTTTTTCATTTAATAAAACCCCGGAATCTTGGACTTGGGAAAATAAAGACCAAAAGAAGTTTGCGGCATTACCGTTACCAAAATTGTTCGGAGAACGCCAGTTAATTAATGCTTCAATGGCCTTACAGGCGATTCATTTGTTACACGACAGATTAACCGTCAGTACACAACATATTCGCAATGGCTTATGCAATACGGAGTTAGCAGGACGGTTTCAGTTACTACATGAACGCGGGAAACCCGCTTTAATTCTAGATGTAGCGCATAACCCGGATGCCGCTCAGGTCTTGGCGGATAATTTGCGAAAAATTCCAAGGCCGGGTCAATTGCATGCAGTATTTGGCATATTAAATGATAAAGATCTGATCGGTATATTAGAAAAAATAGTGCCGTTCGTTGACTATTGGCATGTGGTGAACTTAGCCACAGAGCGCGCTTTACCTGCACAAGAGATTGTCGCTGGCCTAGAATCGCTCGCTGTTTCTAGCGCTTGTATTTCTATCCATGGTAGCGCCGCTGCTGCGCTAAAAGTAGCTGAGAAAAATGTTGATGACAGGGGAGGGATCGTAGTCTTTGGCTCATTTTACTGCGTTTCCGAGGTTATTCAAAAGCTAGCTTGACTTTACTATAGAGCAATATTTATATGGACGGTTTATCTTTTACTCAGAGAATGTTGGGCGCAATTGTTCTTTTATCACTGGCTATTATATTTGTGCCGATGTTGCTGGAACAAGAAAGTGAGATTTCTGGTGGTATTTCTGGAACTAATATTCCCGCCATGCCGGAAAATGTTTCTACACTCGTTTTTCAGATGGATGATGAGGGTGTATTTAAAGCGCTAAACAAACAACAAGAACAGGGTAGAGAAATATCCATATTAGAAGCTTTAAAAGACACCAATAAAGAAATACCGACATTTTCCGAAGAGTCGATTCCCGATACTTTAAAGCAACAAGTCGATGCTGAGGTTATTCTGGAAGCCGATAAAAAAAATGCGCTGGCCTGGATGGTGCAAATTGCGAGCTTTAGAAGTGAAAAAAACGCGAGCAAGCTTAGAGATAAACTCAGGGGTTTAAATTATGCAACGGTAGTTAAGAGACGAGGCTCCCAAAAAGGTGATATCTGGGCCGTTAGAGTAGGGCCAGAGGTCTCGTTAGCAAAGGCCGAGCAACTAAAGCGTGCGTTAAAACGGGAAACCGATCTTGACGGACTCATTATCAGGCATCATTAACCAATTGCAAGCTGCTCTGATATAATATGCGGCCCAAATGTTGGTGGTTTCCGTATGGTAAAAATTAAATTTAATACAGATGTAAGGCGCTAATAACCGTGCTTTTTATTGATACTACGATACTTATTATCTTTCTTATCTCCGCAGTTATCAGCTTGGTTAGAGGATTTGTGAAAGAGGTATTTTCGTTATTAGCCTGGATTATCTCTATTTGGGTGGCGGTAACGTTTACTTCTCATGGAGCGGTGTTGTTAGCACCTTATGTTGAAACTGATGTGCTACGTATTGGCATTGCTTTTGTTGTTCTTTTTGTTATTACATTATTCTTGTTAACAATGGTTAACCATCTACTCAGTCAGTTTGTTAAAAAAACAGGCTTAAGTGGAACCGATAGAATGGTCGGATTGATTTTTGGTATTGCCCGTGGAGGCTTAGTGGTTTCTATTCTGGTCTTGCTTGCAGGCATGACTACCTTTCCGCAAGAGCCCTGGTGGACGGAATCGTTATTACTCAAGCATTTTGAACCAATGGCGGGCATGTTGAAAAGCAATTTACCTTCAGAGCTGGCAAGTAAAATTGCTTATAATTAATTAGAATATCTTTGGTATTTGGCCAACCCTAAATGCAAATCGTTACGGGTATGTGTAACGATTTTTAAATATTTATAAGCGGAGTCATATATGTGCGGTGTAATTGGTGTAGTTGCCAAATCGGAAGTTAATCAAATCATTTATGATGCTTTGACTGTTTTACAGCACCGAGGTCAAGATGCTGCGGGTATTGTTACTTGTGCAGATAACCAGTTTTTTTTACGCAAAGCAAATGGCTTAGTACGCGATGTTTTTCGTACGCGGCATATGATGAAGCTACGCGGAAGCATGGGCTTAGGCCATGTTAGATATCCGACTGCTGGATCTTCGTCGTCGTCAGAAGCCCAGCCATTTTATGTTAATTCTCCATTCGGAATATCCTTGGCTCATAACGGTAATTTAACCAATACTGAAGATTTAAAACGCGATTTATTTCGTGAAGATTTACGCCATATCAATACGAGTTCAGATTCCGAAGTACTACTGAATGTGTTTGCGCATGAATTGCAAATTCTCAATAAAATTGTTATTGATGCGGATGATGTATTTGCTGCCGTAACCAAGGTTCATCAACGATGTCGTGGTGCGTATGCGGTGGTGGTGATGATTAATGGATATGGAATTCTTGCTTTTCGTGATCCTTACGGCATACGACCTCTGGTCTATGGTAAACGCACAACAGCGCAGGGTAGCACTGAATATATGGTGGCATCTGAAAGTGTGGCGTTAGACTCACAAGGGTTCGAATTAATCGCAGATGTTTTGCCGGGCGAAGCTGTATTTTTGGGAGTTGATGGAACATTAACGGTAAAACAATGCGCAGTGAAAACCCAATATTACCCCTGTATTTTTGAGCATGTTTATTTTGCTCGTCCAGATTCAATTATTGATGGCATTTCTGTTTACAAAGCACGCTTGAGAATGGGTGAGTTTTTAGCGAAAAAAATACTAAAGAATTACCCTCATCATGGCATTGATGTTGTCATTCCCATTCCAGATACGAGCCGGACATCGGCGCTGCAGCTCGCCTATTTCTTAAAGGCGAAATACCGCGAAGGGTTTATTAAGAACAGGTATATTGGACGCACTTTTATAATGCCAGGCCAAAAACAGCGAAAAAAATCGGTACGCCAGAAACTAAATGCCATTGATCTTGAATTTAGAGATAAAAATGTACTTCTCGTAGACGATTCCATTGTTCGTGGCACTACATCATCACAAATAATACAAATGGCAAGAGACAGTGGGGCCAAGCAAGTATTTTTTGCTTCTGCTGCACCGCCAGTGAGGAACCCCAATGTATACGGTATTGATATGCCTAGTCGGCAAGAACTTATTGGATATAACCGAGATAATGCAGCGATCGCCGCAGCAATTGGTGCTGATTGGCTAGTATATCAAGATCTCAGTGACCTAATAGCCTCTACTGAATATAAGGGTGGTGCAAAAATTGATGGATTTGATGCTTCATGTTTTGACGGTGAGTATATTACGGGAGATATAACAGAATCTTATCTTAATGCGTTAGAGGTTTCGAGAAATGATGAATCAAAGAACGGCCAAAACCTAGGTGAGAATGAGGTGCTTGATATTCATAATGCCCAATAAGTCGCTATTCCCAGTCTCAGTGAATTCTATATTTGGTTCAGGTTTTAGCTCAGGTGTCGAAAACTATGTTATCAAAAGGTCGATTATCAATTAAGATCTTGTAAAGCAGAGATAAGACCAAGGAAGGACATTGTCAACACGTATTTCCGAAAAAGTAGTAGCTCGCGCCAAAGCCGTCAAAATCCTAAAAAAAATAACTGTTTTCAATGGTTTGCTTGAAGATGAATATTTTAAGGTATTGGCAATGTGTAGTAGTGTTACGGCTAAGGAAGGCGCAGTGCTTTTCAATGAAGGCGATGAAGGTACGAGTATGTTTATTTTGCTGGCAGGGGAAATTACCATAGATATAGCTGGCATTGGTACGGTGCATACTATGCGTGGTGGCGAGATTTTAGGAGAAATCAGTCTGGTTAAACAAGTGCCGAGGACTGCATCAGCCAATGTGGGTAGCAACTGTGTGATGCTACAGCTTTTTGCCGAAATTTTTCATGAAGTAGTAAAAAAAAATCCTAGAATGGGTTATACCATCATGCGTAATGTTGCACGAATATTAGCAGATAGATTAGTGCAAAGTAATGAGGATAAAAAATAAAGCTAACGATATGCCTTAGCAATGGGCATGCAAAAATTTCCCAGTTTGGCATCCCTTAGCGTATTCATCTTTTGCTTACTAATGGAGTAAACTTTTTCAATAACATTAAGCCAGTAAACCAAATAACCGCACTAAGCGCACCATAAAAATGTGCATCTACGAGAACCGGGCCACCCGCCGTATCCTCCGAGCCAGGAAGTGCACCGTAAATTTGCTCCCATAATAATTTAGTAAATATGATGCTTAGAAAAAAGATGCTTTCCCAACGACGCACTTTATAATCATATAATCCTCCCAATACGAGTAAGCCATGTAAAACTCCCGATAGGCCAACATACCATATTAGGTTTGGGTTGCTTAAATATAAAACGAGGCTTATAAGAATAGCTGAAAAAAATGTAAAGCAAGCCCAGTTCAGAGTATTGAGTAAGTTTCCAAAAAAAACAAAAACTAAGGCAAAACCAGCCAGGTTCATGAGTAGATGAGACCAGGTTAAATGAGTGAAATGGGCGCTAACAACACGCCATATTTCACCTTCACGGATGAGATTTCTGTCATAACGTAAAACATTGGCTAAGTCATTAGTGTAAATGCCAATGAACAAAACAAGCAATGTAATAACTAAAAAGTATATATTTCGTTTTAAATGAAAGTATTTCATGTTCTTTTTTTCAAGCCGTGACAAGTATCTGAGTCAGTATGATGTTATCTGAAAAAGTCAGTGATTAGCGGCATTATTTTAATTGTTCTGTAGCTAAATAGAAACATATTGGGGTGTAACAGGACTTTGCACACCTTTACATTTGCTAGGTGTGTCTGGAATTCTGGCTGCGCCGGGCGCAAACGCTGGTGAAAATGCAACGGGTGTGACGGATACGGAGAATAATCAAACAGTTTACATGCAGCGAAGCACAGGGATGTGCGAGAGCGTGCGAAACGATCGCTGTTAGGTTCAAGCGCTAACAATATGTAGTCGTTAATACGAAGGAGTTTCTAGCTAGGCGCACAATATTTGTAAGTTTGTGCGGTTTTCGGCATATTAATCGCATTTTGAGGCGTTGGCTGTTTTGACGTCAGTTAATGGATGTAGACGTAAAGAATTTAGGGAAATATGGTTTTTTCATGAAAATTACTCGCTTAGGTGAAGTTTATACGCTATTCTCGCAACGCCAAATCTCAGGAAGGAAAATGTACGCAATCAGGCTTGTAGTAGGTCAGTCTGTTCTCGGACAGGCTCCAGGAGCTTGTCCGAGAACAGTGATCGTAGCGAGGGCAAACCATTTTGAGTCAGATTTTTCGACTCAATGAGGCGAATATTGAGCATATTTAACGAATTTAATCGGAAAATCCGGCCAAAATGGTTTGTTCGCAGTAGGTCAGTCTGTTTTCGGACAAGCTCCTAGGATTCGTTGTACATAATAAGGATTACATGGATATTTACGTCGCTTCACTCATCGCATTTTTAACGACCTGCCTTTTTGTTTGGACACTCCAGCCTATCGCTCGCCATATTGGCCTGGTTGATAAGCCCGGAGGTCGAAAAAAGCACTCCGGAAAAATTCCGCTAATTGGTGGAATTGCAATGTTTATCGGTTTGTTGGTTGGTTTAGTCGTGGTTAATTTTCCTTTTTCACAGATTAAAGGTTTGCTTATCGGGGGCGGCATTCTATTAATCGTTGGGACGATCGACGACTTTGTTGATTTAAACGCTGCAACTCGGTTTCTTGCCCAAATAACAGCCGCTTTGATTTTAATTTTTGTCGATGGAATTGTGTTAACTGATCTCGGTAGCTTGATGGGCGGGGAGAATTTAGAGCTGGGAGTGGCCGGGGTTTTATTTACTGTTTTTGCTATTGTTGGTGTTATTAATGCGACTAATATGTCCGATGGGATGGATGGTTTAGCGGGAGGACTGGCATCAATTACCTTGGTTTGCTTGTTACTCGCAAACACCATAGCGGGCGGCCAGATGTTAGAAATACCATTACCCGTCATATTATCCATCATCATTGCTTTTTTAATGTTTAACATGCGTACGCCGTGGAACCGGAACGCCCAGGTATTTATGGGCAACGGCGGTAGTATGTTTTTGGGCTTGGCCTTGGCATGGTTATTAATATATGCGGCGCAAGGGGAAAAGCGAATAATTGAGCCTGTTATCGCATTATGGATTTTTGCGTTGCCTTTATTAGATACTATTTGTGTCATGATACGGCGATTAGTAAAAGGTCGATCACCCTTTGCGCCTGATAGAGAGCATTTTCATCATATATTACTCGTTGCGGGATATACTGTTAAACAAGCTGTTTGGATTATTATTGGTATTGCTTTAGTTTTAGCCTGCATTGGTTATCTTGGATACACTGCAAATCTTCCTGAGCATATATTATTCGTAGGCATTCTATTTATTTTTACGCTTTATTTTTGGGGAATGAGTCATGCTTGGAAGCTCATGAAGGTTATTCGGAGAGACAAGCCCACGGATTCCCAGTAACAAGCTAAATCTCAATCGCTACTATACACATAAGTTATTCATTCAATAATCAACCTTCTGTGCTGTGTTCATTCATTTAAGTCTGGGCTTGGACAGGCTCCTGGAGCCTGTCCGAGGAGAATAGAAATCGTAGCCCACGCTCTAGCACATCCATGTGCTTCGCAGCATAAGGCCATCCGTGGCCAAAAGGGAAAGTTATTTAGAATCCATTTTTTCGACTAAATGAGGCGAATAGTGGGCTTTATTTAACGAATTTATTCGGAAAAAGGGGCCGAAATAGATTTTCCGCAGTAGGTTCTCTCTATTCTAGGACAAGCTCCTAGCGATAGAATAGATAATTAATTAGACTATAAGCATAAGCAAATTTACCCTGTTGATAATCCTAAAAATCTAGAACAATACAATGAAAACATAGGAACCGTTATGTCTAAACCTGTTAGAAAAGCTGTATTTCCAGTTGCTGGTCTTGGAACTCGTTTTTTACCCGCAACCAAGGCAAACCCAAAAGAAATGCTAACTGTTGTGGATAAACCCTTAATTCAATATGCGGCTGAAGAGGCGGTTGCCGCAGGTTGTGAGCAACTTATTTTTGTAACAAGTAGCTCAAAACGTGCGCTAGAAGATCATTTTGATAAGAATTATGAATTAGAATCAGTACTCGCAGCAAAGAATAAATTAGATGTGTTAGAAATTGTGCGCAATGTATTACCCGAGGGGATTTCTTGTGTCTATATCCGGCAAGCCGAAGCGCTGGGCCTAGGTCATGCTGTTCTTTGTGCGAAAGATGTCGTTGGGGATGAGCCATTTGCTGTTATTTTAGCGGATGACTTAATTGATGATAATAGTCAAGGTTGTCTTTCGCAGATGGTGCAGTGTTATAACGACCGAGGATGTAGCATCCTCGGCGCTGAAACGGTGGCTCCTGAGGAAACGGATAAATACGGTATTGTCTCAAGCTCCCCATTAAAAAACAGACTCAGTAAATTAGATAAGATAGTAGAAAAACCGAAACCTGCAGAGGCACCTTCGAATTTAGCGGTTGTAGGTCGCTATATTTTAACGCCCCGAATATTTGAATTGCTTGAGAATACACCTAAAGGTGCTGGCGGCGAAATTCAACTTACCGATGCAATTGCAAGTTTACTCGATTTTGAACATGTTCTCGCTTACAACTTTGAAGGGACTCGTTACGACTGCGGAAGTAAATTAGGTTATTTGCAAGCGACAGTGGAGTATGGCTTAAAGCATAAAGATCTGGGAGAAGGTTTTCGCAAGTATCTCAGCCATTATTGTGATCCTGCAATGTTTAAAAACAATGGATGATTCTTTTCCTACTATTGAGGCCTTTGTCGGAAATACTCCGCTGGTACGATTGCAGCGAATGATACCCCGTAGCAGTAATACTCTATTGGTTAAATTGGAGGGAAATAACCCTGCTGGCTCTGTAAAAGACCGTCCGGCTTTAAGTATGATCACTCAAGCCGAATTAAGAGGAGAAATTAAACAAGGTGATACGCTTATAGAAGCGACCAGCGGTAATACGGGTATAGCTTTAGCAATGGCTGCAGCGATAAAGGGTTATCGCATGGTTTTGATAATGCCTGAAAATATGAGTATTGAAAGACGAAGCTCGATGAAAGCTTTTGGTGCTGAAATTATTTTGGTTAACAGAAAGCAGGGAATGGAGTATGCCCGTGATCTTGCAAAAGAGATGGAGCAAGAGGGCCAAGGGAAAGTGCTCGATCAGTTTTCAAACCCTGATAACCCACTCGCTCATTACAATGCAACAGGTCCAGAAATTTGGCGTGATACACGACAAAAAATAACGCATTTTGTCAGTGCGATGGGTACCACTGGCACTATAATGGGGACCTCACGTTATCTCAAAGAAAAAAATTCCGCTATTGAAATTGTAGGTGTGCAGCCTAAAGAAGGTGCCAGTATTCCGGGTATTAGGCGATGGCCAAAGGAATATTTGCCAACCATATTTGAGGCATCAAGGCTTGATCGTATTATCGAGCTAGGTCAGGATTATGCCGAAGATATAACACGTAGACTTGCTGTTGAAGAAGGTATTTTTTGTGGGGTGTCATCTGGGGGTGCGGTTGCTGCAGCATTACAGTTATCCCAGCAAGTTAATAATGCAATAATCGTTGCGATCATCTGTGATAGGGGAGATCGTTACTTATCTACTGGGGTATTTCCTGCAGAATAATAAAGAGTATTTTTGTTGTTGTCATTCTGTTCGCGAACAGGCTGGCCTACTGCGAACAAATCTGATTATGTACGTTTCTTGATCAAATTCGTTAGCGACGGCTAGCGGAATTTAGGTTTAAGTAGATAAACTTTCTCTTCCCGCTTGCTTAAACCGCGAGCTTTAAACCTGGGTTCGTTTTCTAATATTTCTTCAGATTGCAGCAGCGTGAGCTGGAAAGAGTCTCTATATAGCGATATCACTGATTTCTATACCGATAACCCGCAGGCCTTTGTTAGCTAACCAAAGAATATCAAGTGTTTTACCACAGAGCGGGATAAATACCGTAGATCCTGCTAATCTATCCCAGTGCTTAATAAGATATTCATTTACCTCGGGTTGGTGAAATTCCGTTTTCGCATTTTCCCAGCGTTGAAGCCAATCGTTATTATCCATTCGAATTATGGATTAAGAGTTGCAAATTTAATTAATAACGGATGGTTATAACACGGATTCGGTTACTTCACTAATTGGACGGCAATATCCCAGCTGTTCTCATTAAGTGCGGACTGTTAAATATTTGATATTAGCTTATTGAAATAGTGCTACAAAACCACGTAAATTATGAATACACCTCTTTGTTGAATGAAGGAATTGACGTAATGTTTAGGTTTATAAATAGGTGGCAACGAGGGCTTGTTGTTTTTTTTCTACTGGGAATGATGTTGTCAAACGTGGTTGTCGCAGCTAAACATGAGTTGAATTCGCTTTCTCAGTTACAAGAAAATTCTTTTTTTGAAAAAAACAATGGGCAATATCCCGTCGATGTTTTGTTTGCTTTCAAAGGCAAGCGTGGCATGTTTTTTATAAAAGAAGATAAGGCTGAGTTTATTGTTTTTTCCCCTTCGATAGCTTTCAGTAAGTCTACGGGGATTGAGCCATCAAATAAAACCTCATTAACTAATGCTGTGTTGGTCGAGATGCAATTTTTGAATGCCTTAACCGAAAAAAATATAATGGGTGTAAATCCGCTTGATGGGTATATCAATTATTTGACTAAAAACCATCAACAAGCTCAGACCAAAAATGGGACTGTTTCCGCATTAAAAAATACCAGGGTCTCGCTTTTTAATAAAGTAAAAATAGAAAATATTTACTCCGGCATTGACTTAGTCTTTCGTTTTAGAGATGGGCGTTTAGAGTATGACTATATTGTTCATCCAGGTGCCGACCCGGATAATATAAGTATTAAAATTGTTGGTGCTGAAAAAATTCAATATTTACAAAGTGGGCGACTGCTTATAAATACTGAGTTTGGTGATTTGATACATAATATACCTGAAATATTTCAATTGGAAAATTACGCAGAAACAGTGAGGCGAGGCAAGAGCATCAGTGGGAAATTTAACTTGAATGATAATATCGTTAGTTTTTCTGTTGCAGATTATGATCAAGATAAAATTTTAGTAATTGATCCTGTTATCAATTTTTCTACTTATTTAGGCGGCGTTTTTGTTGAGCAAGTCAAGGGATTAAAAGTCGACTCAGCCGGTAATATTTTTGTTGCGGGATTAACCAGCGCATCCGCCGTTTTACAGGAAGATATTAATGAGGCTTCAGGATTTAGGCTAACCTTTGGCTATGAGAAGTTTATTGGCGACGATTTTGTTTTTGATAAGGAAGATTTTATTGCTGTTGAACAAGAAACTAATTTTATAGATCCAGATTCTGCGAGTTCAAGCACAGCACTACAAACCGTGCATGGAATCAAAAATTGTAACTATGAATACAAGCCTTCAAAACGAGGGATCGATATACGTATTGATTATGATGCTTTCTTAGCAAAATATGATCCAGAGGGTGTTTTATTATACGCAACTTATATAGGAGGATGCGGTAATGATGCCGTTCGTGGTATGGATATGGACTCTGATGGAAATATCTATCTCGGTGGTTTTACATTGTCAGCAGATTTTCCCACACAAGCTGCCTTACAGAAGAATCTTTCTACGCCTGCTGCTTATGAGGAAGACATCGAGGATAGAGGCACAGTAAATTCTGATGGCTTTATTATGAAATTTGATAATGATGGGGGCTTGATTTATTCGACCTATATTGGGGGCGATGACTTAGACGGTGTACGTGGGATTGAAGTGGATAGCAATCAGCGCTTACATATTGTCGGTTATACCTACTCACGAAATTGGGTAAATGCTAATCCGGTCTGTATTACGGATGATAGTGGAAGCTCAGAAACAAAGTGTTTCCAAGGTAGTGATGGTTTTGTGGCAAGACTCGCTGCAACCGGTGATGTGTTGTCATATGTCCATATAATAGGTGGATCGGGTGATGACTGGACAAATTCTATTACATTAGTAGAAAATCCTGCCGACATCAACGCAACGCAGGTTTATATCAGCGGCAATACGGTTTCTGCCGATTTATTTCCAAGTTCAATAACGCCAAGCTATCAAAGTTATAAACCGGGTTCAGGAGAATGCAGTCGTGCTGATCCGCCCGTTCCCTTTGATTTACACCCCTGTGAAGATGCGTATTTTATGCGTTTATCGAATAATGCGGCGACCATAGATTTTGCCAGTTTTCTCGGTGGTGATTTTGATGATACCGCTGTAGATATCGGTGTTGATACTCTCACTGATTCGGCAACAGGTGCGATTGGAAATATTTATATTGCAGGTACCACGGCTTCAAGAGGAGGGACTATTGAAGCAATGCTTGAAATGGAACCATCTATTGCAACTACCCAGATTGTTGTAACGAGTTCCGATAGCGCAGATTTAGTAGCAACCAAGCAATTGTTACTTCAATTATTTCCCTTGTATCGAAGATATCTTGCTACGCCGTTAATCGATGATGGGCAACGGCGTGCTTTTGTGACTAAGTTTAATCCTATTGGAAGCGAACTCATTTATTCGACTTTTCTAAATGGCTTAAACCACGATGCTGGGAATGTGATGGAAGTCACTGATGAGGGCATTGTATATCTTGCGGGCCAAACCACTTCGTTAGATTTCCCGGTGGTTAATGCATTTAGTAATTTCCCAAAAGATGTGGATGCCTTTGTGAGTAAAATTGAAAGCGAATTAATTCCTGCAACCCGTCAAGATGGGAAAATAGTAGAGCAAGTGAATCTCAGTTTTTCCACTTTGCTGGGTGGAGAGGGAGATGATTATATTACCGCAATGACATTAGGGGCTGGGGATGCAGGTAGTGCCGATATTTACGTTGCTGGAGGCACCGAGTCCAGAAGCCTTCCAATAACTGATAATGCCACTGAAGCCGAATATCAGGGGGGAGAGTCTGATGTATTTCTAATGCGTATCGTGCAACAAGCTCCGAGTACAGATTTGGTATTAGTGATGACGAAGTCAGACAAAGAACAGCATTTTATCAATGAAAACCTGGTGTACCGTATAAATATTCAAAATAATAGCGCTGTAGTTGCTGAAAAAGTGCAACTTTGGATCGAGATTCTAGGCGGGAATGTGGCGGCAAGCATTAGTAGTCCAGATTTTACGTGCATAGACAGTAATGCATATAAAGTTGACAACCCCCAATCTGGGCAGCAGGCTGAGGCAGGCGCGATTAAGCCAGGTACTCATCGGTGTGATTTAGGGGATATACCGGCAAATCAAAGTATTCAGCAAGGCGTTAACATAACGCTGACCCCATCTAATGCTGGAATCATCACGGTATCCACGGGTCTTTCAAGCTTAACTTCTGATTCTGCGCCTAATGATAACGTAAGCATTTCAACAATACAGGTGTTCAAACCGCCCTCGCGTGCGAGTTTATATTTTCCTTTTTTGATTTTAGTCCTATTTTTCTTGTTATTAGCAGGTATATTTTGCGTTAAACCTAAGTTGACCGCTTTCAGTAAGCGGTAACTCGCAGAAATATCGAAACTGCGCGCACCCGCGTGAATCATCATGCCTATTTGCGAAAGATAGGCCACTGTTTTATCGGGTATGATACTTGCCCAAGAGATTTTATAGGACTATCAAATGAGAAAAGAATTAAATGGGTCATATCAATGCAGGTTTGGAGTGGTTGATTCAATCTATCAGCTTGATGGCCCCCTTAGTATTAGCAACCTTTATGGGAGCATGGTTAGCCTTCCAGCATTTTCGTCATCAGGAAAATAGAAAAGAAAGTGAGAACCATTTACGAACGCTAAAGCATATCAGTTTTGTATTAACCAGCCAGCTCGAGCAATTACAACGTCTTAAAACCGATGTATTAGATCCCAATGTGAACAATAGCCGCCGAGGTTTTGTCATGCAATCGGTGTTAATCCATAGTCAATTTCCGAGTTTGGATATGTCAGAACTACCCAGTGTATTTAATGACGACGAATATTCTTTAGTCAATGATATCACCCAGGCGGAGCAAAAATTTAAAGAGATTACTGATTTATTGCATCTACGTGTTGATCGGTTAATAGAGTTCGATATTATTGATGATTCAACTGAACATCAGATGAGAAGGAAATCTGCGCTGGAAAAATCAATTAATAAGGCCGCTGATCGTATTTTCACTCAAGTAGATGATGCCTTAGTTTGCTGTCAGTCAGTATTGAGCCGATTATCTGAGCATGTCAATGTAGAAGTTAAGAAAAAACCCAGCGAAATATTAGAAAATTTGTCTTGGTTTTTTCTGGCCGGTGCATGTGCCATCATTGGTGTGTTTTTCTTCAGTCACTGGGCGGTGAATACCGAGTTACTCGTGCAAGCGGGATTAGATATTTCGTTGGTTTCGGCCATCGTGTTTGCAAGTTCTTTATATGCGTCGCTCGCTATAGGTTTAATGGTTGCCATTCTAACCCTTTTTTCTTTTCTAAAAAGAATGAAAAGTAGCTCGATTTATTTATGGACATTTATGATTAGCCTGCAACCCAGCTTATTTCTCTTGTGGTTCAATTAAGTCGCTTCCTGGTTTTAATTTATAAATTATGTTCTTAGAAACTTCATTTGATCGATTATTTCTCTCCACGGTAAGATTAAAAACTCGAAGTAGTAATAATGAAATAGTGGATGCTTCTGCGTTTATTTATATTTATCCAATGGAAGAAGGTGATTTTCCTTTTTTAGTGACAACGTATTCGGCGGTACAACGTGCTGTTATTGGAAGCATGAGCTTTTTTCAGCAATTAGACGGAGAGTTTGCCCTGGGTAAGCCACACGTTTTAGATATTGATAACTTTTCAAAGCTCTGGTATTCAAAGGATGAGGCGGCACATAATGTCGCAATTACGCCATTTCTTCCATTCGCAAAACACCTTGATAAAAAAGGAGTGTCTATCGTAACTCAGGGTATTACTGAGCAACACTTGCCGACGAGCAAGAGTTATTTTGAACTTTCGTTTAATCAGCTACTGTATTATATCGGCTACCCCATGGGTTTGTGGGATTATAAAAACTATTTGCCAATTGTACGCAATGCGGCGATTGCATCCTTACCCATGGTTAATTACCAGGGGAATTCACAACTTCTCTTAAATACGACGGTCTTACCAGGGTCGGAGGGCAGCCCGTTATTTGAATCAAGATTCAATGATCGATCGAATCCACTGTTGCTAGGTATGCTGGTGCCACCCAAAAACAGTTTAATGAATGATCGTGTTAGAATGAATACCTTGGAAAAGACCGATATGGGTGTGATGATTAAATCCGACTATATAATCTCTTTGATGAAATCTTATTTAGCCGAAAAGGAATTTATTTAACGTGACAAGGCCGCTGACACCTGCGCTAACGGTGGATATTATTATTGAACTACCTTTTATAGAAAACAAGCCCATTGTTCTCATCGAAAGAAAGTATCAGCCATTTGGCTGGGCTATTCCAGGTGGTTTTGTTGATGTCGGTGAAAACTTGCAATCCGCTGCGTGCCGGGAGGCGGAAGAAGAAACCAATTTAGCGGTGAAGCTGATTCAGCTTTTAGCGTGTTACTCCGATCCACGGCGTGATTCACGAGGGCATACGGTGAGTGTTGTTTATATCGCTACTGGACAGGGCGAAGCAATGGCTAAGGATGATGCAAAAAGCATCGGTTTATTTACGATGGATGAAATTCCGCAATTATTGGCTTTTGATCATGCTAAGATTTTAGCGGATTATATACGTTTTCGTGAGCAAAACGTTTTACCCGTTGTGCAGACGTGTTAGGCACAACAGGTCGATTTGAATCGAAAGAATGCGGATAAACCTCGATCCATCCCTATTGGCTAATTAGTAGAATTGAAACGGAGTTAACTATGCAACCAGAATCAGAAGAACCTTCGGCGCAGTCAATTCGCAAGGCTAAACAATCCGCACGACAAATAATGCGTAAAAGTACTATTCTTACGCTGTCGCTGATGGTGTTGTTGATCGGTATATCGGTGGTTATTATTAATAGTAGCGTGTCTCCATTCGCGCGCTTTGCATCCGTCAACAAACAAAAAGGCGTTATTCCCGTTAAGTTGGGTGCTTTTCTAAAAAGTTCAGATGGAAAACTGATTGAGTTACAGCGTAAGGCTCAGTTAGGTGATTTAATCTCATTTAAAGTATCCACCACACGGCCGATCTATACCGGTTTGGCGATTGCAATTAATCATCAAAAACCGCAAATTGCTTTTAAAGACGCTAGAATTCCTCCGGGGCGAGATAGATTACTTGAGAAAGAGGATCATTTATATACTTACGAGCTTAAGAGCACTGATAGGGATATTAAGTTTTGCATTATTACCTCGGGTAGTTTTGAACGTTTATATGCTTTGCTGAGAAAGGTTCAAGATTTTTGGGATAGGATTGATGACCATGCATGTGTTCAGGTGATGTAATAAGCTTTGCTGGATTTACCATCATGATCTTATGTTGAATTATATCATTAGCCGACTGTTTAGCGCCTTTTTTGTGGTGTTAGGCGTTATTATTCTAGTGTTTTTGCTGATTCATTTAATTCCAGGTGATCCTGTCGAAATTATGCTGGGTGAGTCTGCAAGGCCAGCGGATAGAGATTTACTTCGGGCTGCGCTGGGCTTAGACTTGCCTATTCATATTCAATTATGGAATTATCTCAGCGGCCTTTTTACTTTGGATTTAGGGACTTCCATTCATTCTCATCGGCCAATCACCTCTATCTTAGTAGAGCGAATTCCCGCAACGGCGCAACTCGCTTTGTTTTCCCTATTGATTGCAATCATTATCGCAGTACCTCTCGGTATTTTAGCCGCAGTTAAAAAAGGTAGCGCCTGGGATCATCTTTCGATGGGTGTTTCATTGCTTGGGCTTTCGATTCCCAACTTTTGGATGGGTCCTATTTTGATCTTGGTTTTTTCACTTTGGCTAGGTTTGTTTCCGGTCAGTGGCAAAGACGGTTTTTTATCATTGATTTTACCTGCACTGACTTTAGGAACCGCAATGGCGGCCATACTGGCGCGTATGATTCGCAGTACGATGTTAGAAATATTGCATGAAGATTATATTAGAACCGCACGCGCGAAAGGTTTGAGTGAAACGGTCGTCGTCACGCGTCATGCGTTGAGTAACGCACTATTACCGGTCATTACCATTCTAGGCTTACAATTGGGAACGCTACTTGGAGGGGCTGTTATTACCGAAACGGTATTCTCCTGGCCTGGAATTGGGCAATTAACCATAGATGCGATTAAGAGTCGGGATTACCCGGTGGTACAAGCCTGTGTTTTGCTCATTAGTTTGAGCTATGTCATTGTCAATATTTGTACCGATATTGTATATGCCGCGATAGATCCGCGGATCAGAATAGGGGATGAAAATTAGTGTTGCCAGCATTCCCCATTATCATTGTTGTGGTTTGGGCTTTACTTGCCATTCTGGGGCCGGTTCTGCCGTTGCAGCCGGATGAAATAAACCTCGAAAAAATACTACATGGCCCAAATAGTGAAGCATGGTTAGGACACGATGACTTAGGGCGACCTATTTGGGATCGATTAGTTGTTGGTGCTAAGACTTCATTTTTTGTTGCATTTGGTGTGATGTTTATTTCGCTATTGATCGGCACCACCATCGGGTCGGTGAGTGCTTATGTGGGTGGCTGGGTTGATCAACTTATTGTTAGAATCATTGACATATTTCTCGCTGTACCGGGTATATTATTGGCGATTGCCTTGGCTGGGATAATGGGGCCAGGGATAGAAAATGTTGTCATCGCATTATCCGTTGTTGGCTGGGTTGGTTATGCCCGGTTAGCTCGTGCTCAGGTACTCACTGTAAAGCATAGAGATCATGTGACTGCTGCGATCTCCCTAGGTACTCCGCCCACAAGAATTATTAGTCGTCACTTAATACCGCTGATCAGCGCACCTTTAATTGTTGAGGCGACATTTGGAATTGCGGGTGCGGTGATTGCCGAAGCAAGTTTGTCATTTTTAGGGCTCGGTGTTCAGCCTCCTGCGGCGTCATGGGGAAGCATGATAAGAGATGGCACAAGCTATATGCTGGTTGCACCCCACATGGTCATTGTGCCCGGTATTGCGATGATGTTAATTGTATTGGCCATTAATTTATTAGGCGATCGATTGCGCGATGCATTGGACGTGAGAAGCAAAAAAAGCTAAAGAGGTAAGAGGCTATGAAGTTAGGACCGGTTATGATTGATTTAGAGCATACTTCTTTATCTGCAGAAGAGCGTGAAATCATACAACATCCATTGATCGGTGGTTTGATTTATTTTACCCGAAATTTTGAATCCAGAGAACAAATAACTGAGTTAACCAAGGAGCTCAGATCCCTACGTAAAAATTTACTCGTTTGTGTTGATCATGAAGGCGGTAGAGTGCAACGGTTTCGTGAGGGTTTTACCCCTATTCCTGCATGTGGGAAGTTAGGCGTTGCCTACCAAAAAAGTCCAAGTGATGCGCTACAAGCAAGTTTTGCGATGGGATGGTTAATGGCGATAGAGTTGCTTGCTTGTGGGATTGACTTTAGTTTTGCCCCGGTCTTAGATCTGGATTATGGGCATAGTGAGGTTATTGGCGATCGAGCTTTTGCTGCTGATCCACACCAGGTTGTTCTGCTTGCCGCTGAATTTATAAAGGGTATGCGAGATGCGGGCATGGCAAATGTTGGCAAGCATTTTCCGGGGCATGGGTTTGTGGTGGCCGATTCACATCTTGATTTACCTGTAGATACTCGTTCATTAAGTGACTTACTGAGTAGTGATATGGTTCCGTTTTCACAATTAAATGAAAATAATTTATTAGATGCCGTCATGCCGGCACATGTGATTTATGAGAAAGTGGATCATTTACCCGCAGGGTTTTCGGAACAGTGGATAAAAAAAATATTGCGTGAACAACTACAGTTTAATGGCATTGTGTTTAGCGATGATTTAAACATGGCAGCGGCCCATGTAGCAGGTAGTTTTGCACAACGCGCAGATGTGGCAATGCGCGCAGGTTGTGACATGGTTCTTGTCTGCAATAATAGAAGAGGTGCTATCGAAGTTCTCGAACAATTTAACTGGAATACTTCAAATGAAAACTCGTTTCGTCTTGAAAAAATGCGTGCACAGCAAGCACCGCAATATTCGAGCGTGATCAGACAAGCTCGCTGGATAAATGCGGTTGCATGGGCAGATCGACTCAAGCTTTTTTGATATCTATTTGCGGGGTATATTTGGCTTAGGTTTTGCTTTTTTCGTTTAGTTATGTTCAGCATCGCACATTACTAATTGACAACCCTATGACAGGTTAAATTGAAAATGTTAAAAAAATTGGCGTTAATTGCCCCGCATCCTTATAATCCACACATTTTTACCACGGTAGTATATTTAATACATGGATTTAAGGCCCTGACTGGAGAAAATAATGGCTGATAAGTTATTGATAATAATGGTTAATACAGACCCTGCTAATCCATCGGAATTAGGCGCTCCTTTTTTTCAAGCAACGGTTGCTGCGGCAATGGAGTTTGAAGTAGAGATGATTTTTAGTGGTCGGGCAGGAGAATTAGCAAAAACGGGTGCTGCTGAAAAGATGCATGTACAGGAAGACAGTAGTAAAAACGTATATGACTTGATTAAGGATGCCCATGAAGCGGGTGTTGTTTTTAAAGTCTGTACTCCAACCCTGGATTTATGGGGTGATGATTTAATTCCTGAAATTGTAGAGACCGTTGGAGGTGCTTATTTGATTAGTGAGGCGATGGATGATGCTACGGTGACGTTTACTTACTAGCCATATAGCGCTAGATTATCAATATCTGGTTAACCAAATTTTCAATTCTTTTATTTTCTAGTTTGCTTATACTTTTTCCCATAAGCAATTTGATCGCGGAGCATACGTGAAAATTACACCTCAGTTAGTTGAAAATGTTTATGATAAAGCGGATTGTTTGTATACCCACGAACAAGTTGATACAGCTATTACCCAGTTAGCTGATCAGATCACGCAGACACTTCACGATACTAACCCGATCATCTTATGTGTGATGACGGGTGGAGTCGTTGTTGCGTCAGAATTGTTATTGAAACTTCATTTCCCGTTACAACTGGATTACATTCACGCCACTCGTTATGGCGATGAAACCAGTGGTAATGAATTAAAGTGGTTGGTTTCTCCCCGGCAACCCTTGGGTGGCAGAAATGTCTTGGTAGTTGATGATATCCTTGATGAAGGATATACCCTTCAAGCGATTATTAAGTATTGCAAAAGTTGTGGTGTAGCTGATGTAAAAAGTGCGGTACTTGTTGATAAACAGCATGATCGGCGAGGCGGGTTAGCGGCCGCTGATTTTTATGCCTTAAAGGTACCGGATCGCTATGTGTTTGGCTTCGGAATGGATTATAAAGGCTATTTGAGAAACGTACCTGGAATATATGCAGCACAAAAAGAACATGAATAAACTGGCAATAATCGGTGGCACGGGATTGACCGCATTAGAGGGATTAGAAATCACCCGGCAACAGAATATAGAGACGCCGTTCGGAGAACCTTCGTCGCCCTTATTATTTGGTGAAATGGCAGGCCAGGAAATCGTTTTTCTGCCGCGTCATGGGGGACAACATACGATACCACCGCACCGCATAAATTATCGAGCGAATATCTGGGCATTAAAATCCCTCAATATTGAAAATATAATCGCCGTTGCCGCTGTAGGAGGTATACGTGCAGATTGTTATGCAGAGCGGATTGTTATACCTGACCAAATTATTGATTATACCTGGGGAAGACCCAGTACTTTTTTTGCGGAGGATTTACCCGAAGTAACCCATATTGATTTTACTTATCCTTATGCGCCAAGTGTTAGAGAAAAAATTATTGAGGCATGCGATCATTTATCAATAAATGCTTGCACAGAGGCGACTTATGCGACAACTCAGGGGCCGCGTTTAGAGAGTAAAGCTGAAATTGATAAACTTGAACGTGATGGTTGCGACATCGTCGGCATGACCGGTATGCCAGAGGCCTCGTTGGCCCAGGAGCTTGAACTTAAATATGCAGCTATTACTGTGGTTGCAAATTTGGCGGCCGGTCGTTCACAAGAAGTATTGAGCATGGAAATGATTCAACAATGTTTGAAATCTGGAATGCAACAGGTAAAAAATATTATTCGACAGGTGGTTATCACTTCTTCTTAGTAGGAACAAAGGTCTCAATAGACAAGCAAAAAATATGAAAAAGAATACTGCGGTGGTTAAAGAAAGTGAAATACATGGAAAAGGCTTATTCGCTACCCGAAAAATAAAAGCGGGTGAAGTGATTGGCTTTGTTGTTGGCCAAAAAACAGATCAAAACGGCCCTCATGTTCTCTGGGTAGATAACAAGACTTCTATCCATGTGACCTGTGATTTAAAGTATATTAATCATAGCAAAACACCGAATGCTTGTTATTGTGATGATTTAAGTGTGATAGCAATGGGGGATATATTGCGTAACCAGGAAATAACTCATGATTATGGTGAAGACTGGAGCTAGGAGCCTGTCCGAGAATAGAAATCGTAGCGAGGGAAAGTTATTTAGAACCCATTTTTTCGAATAAATGAGGCGAATAGAGGGCTTTATTTAACGAATTTATTCGGAAAAATGGGCCGAAATAGATTTTCCGCAGTAGGTTCTCTATTCTCGGACAGGCTCCTAGTAGGCTGTCTGAGAACAGACTGACCTACTGCGAACAAACCGGATGCATACATTTCTCGATCAAACTCGTTTAATAGCGACTAGGTTTGTTTATTCTGCGGCAATCGTCTCAGGGTTTTGCTCCAGTGGCAGTTCATACTTATTGACCATTGTGATTACTCCAAATAATGGATGGTCGAAATAATATATTTTGCCCGATTTTATACGCATTGAGTCCTTTAAACGATATAAGATAGGAAGTGCGGGTGTATTGTTAATGGTATTGATCGTATTTTTAGCGCTGAGTGCATCATTTGATAATAGCGCAGTTGCTCCTACAGAGTTGTCATCCATATATTCTTCCAGGCTGAAAGAAGTTAAAATATTTTCATCTAGTCGATTTAAATGAGCGCGATATATAATATCGAGTTCCAAATGAAGAAACCTCCCCAGGCGCAAACCTAAGGTTCCAAAGACTGAGTGATTAGGTGGCCCCATAGTCTCCCTAGGGGTAAAATTACTGGCATAATTTGCATACTCCGGGGTGAAATCGCTAAGGTAAAGCTCCCAGTTATCATTTAAATCGTTATCAAATGAAGCTAAGGGCGGAATCATTGTTGGAAAAAAAGTTGGCCAGTCAATAGAGGCATCTAATTCTTCTATAACAAAAAAATCCTGTGCCAGTTTTTCCGTAGTGTCTAGTAAACGATCGAGAGAGCGTGTGTTCTTTGGAATATTCGGAATAGATTCATCGGCTAATGCTTGGTATGCGTTCGTGGGGTGGTCACTGTCATCAAGCAATACTGGGATGCTTTTTTGGTCTCTGGCGACAGACTGTATCCAAGCCTTATGAACTAAACGTTTATAGCGCGGTGACTTTTCGAGTTTGGCATCAGTTAGTTTTAGCTCAAAAGCATTTTTAGAGAGTTCTTGAAATGGGACTGCAAGTTCGAGGGTTTTGGGCTGAGATTGTATTACAAAGGGTTTCGTCAGATCAACAGAACTCGCGAGTAATTTATTGCTACTTGCGGTTGGCCAGTTCTCAGAATGAACGCCAGATTGATCAGATTGTGAAAAAATTATAACTTCGATTTGATACCAGCTTGGTGCCTTCTCAGAGGCTAAAATCGATGTAGAAATTGAGCTTGCTAAAAGCACTACAAACAAAAACTTAAAATACTTCATAGAGAGTTGTTTGCCTTCATCAACGTTTGTAAACGACTAAATAGATAATATTGTAGAAGAATTGATGACAAAAAGATAGAACGCTGGGAGTGTGTATGGCGCAACGAGATCTGTTAAAAATGGGTAACCCCCGATTGAATGAAATATCAACTATACTGATTGATCGGCACAGCAAGGAAACTCAGAATCTCATCACTGATATGTTGGAGACGATGCTCGCTGCGAATGGTGCCGGGATTGCCGCTCCGCAACTAGGCGTGTTGTCGAGAGTTATTGTTTTTGGTATCAACCAAAACCCTCGCTATCCAGAGATAGAGCCCATTCCGCAAACAGTTTTGATTAATCCTGAGATTGAGATACTTGATGAGGAAATGGTGTTTGCTTGGGAAGGGTGTTTAAGTGTACCGGGGATGAGGGGACTTGTTCCGCGCTATAAAAAAATTCGCTATTCGGCTTATGACCAACTGGGCACAAAACGTAAAGTAGTTGCTGAAGATTTTCATGCGCGAGTAGTACAACATGAAATTGACCATCTAGAAGGTATTTTATACCCTCAAAGGATCAAAGATTTGACGAAGTTTGGTTTTATTGATGAACTCGAAAAGACAGGTGTCATTCCGACGATCACTAAAACAGAGAGTGGTTAAGATGCTCCTAGGAAGGATGCCAGTTTGTACCCGTTTCAATCAAGGTGTTTAACATTTCACTTATTTTGCTTTGTTCGTCGGAGTCGGGTGGTGTAGCGCGTTGGGACATTTCTTTAACGACAATTTCTAGTTTACGCGCTACGTTACCGATTCCATCAGCACCAAAAATTCCGGCTGTTCCGGTGATACTGTGAATGTTTCGATGGAATTCATTGATATTATCCGTCATATTATCTTGAGAAGTTAAAATGCTCGTCCATAGAGATGACATAACTTGAAAACGTGATGGTAGGCTATCCTTGAATTTCTGTTGCAGGCCAAATAATGCATTTTCTAAATCTTCTGGGTTTTCCATAAAAAAACTTACGCCTATTTTATTATTGCTTTAGTGTAGGTCATTGATATTCGCAGTTAAGCCATTAACTACTGCGATCAATTTTTTTTGATCAATGGGTTTGCTTAAATAGCTTTTAAAACCGGCTGCAAGAGCACTTGATTCATCGAATTTATCACTAAACCCAGTGATCATTATAATAGGGAGTTCTGGACGAACTTGCAGCAGGTATTGTGCGAGTTCGAGTCCCGTGAGTCCCGGCATGATTTGGTCGGTAACGACAACATCAATTGAGTCGGGGTTGTTCGCAAAATGGGCTAATGCGGATTGAGCATCGTTTTCTACCGTAATATCATAGGATTGATTACTTAAAATATCCCTGATCACGCCGCCTACAGCGCTTTCATCATCCACTATTAAAACACGTTTTTTTCTACTACTATTTTCAATTTTGGGAATGGCTGAGTGCATCATAGTTTCTGGAGCAGATGATGCGAGCGGGAAAAACATACGGAATGAAGTTCCTTTACCGAGTTCTGTATGTACAATAATGTGCCCATTATGGTCGTGTAGTATTCCATGCACCATGGCTAATCCCATCCCCGAACCTCTACCCACTTCTTTGGTGGTAAAAAAAGGCTGAAAAATATTTTCAAGAAGTTCGGGTTTTATGCCTTCACCAGTATCTGTTACTTCTAATTCGATAAAGTTTCGGTCAATTTTTTGGTTACAAGTACTGCAGGTATAGCTTAGATTTTTAACTTTACGCAGGTTGATGCTTAGTTTTCCTTTGCCCTGCATAGCATCACGGGCGTTGATGCATATGTTAGTCAATATTTGATGAAATTGTACCGGATCGGTGTTAGCCTCAGGTATCTCTCCAGTCACCGTAAATTTAACTTCGATGCTTGAGGGAATAATGGATGTGAGCATTCCTAATACTTCATCTACCAGCGGTGGAAGATTCAAGGCCTGGGGGGTACATTGGCCTTCACGACTAAAAGAAAGCATTTGTTGAATAAGCTGTCTTGCGCGCTCACCCGCTTGTGATATTTCTTGTAAATAGCTGGTTAATTTTTTATTTTCTGGCGAGGAAAATCGTTCAAGCGCTAAATTGGAATAACCCATGATTGAAGCAAGGATGTTGTTAAAATCATGGGCTATGCCACCCGTCAATTGGCCTATAGCTTGTAGTTTTTGGGTTTGTTGTAGTTGTTTTTCTAACCAGTTTTTTTCTTTTTCTTGTTGTTTTCTTTCTCGTATATCACGACAGGTAATTTGTATAGAAGACAGCTTTTCGTTTTCATGAATAGGTGCGGCATTAATTTCTACATCGATTTTTTGATTATCGTTGCTGAAAAAAATGGTCTCGAAGCTCTTAATTTTTACGCCTTTCATAAGCCCTGCAAATGCTGTTTCTGTTTGCTCTAAGAGTTCAGGAACGATAATACGTAGAAAGGAATGCCCCATTATATCTTCTTTTGTACAAGATAAAGTACTCAGATATTGCTCGTTTGCATCCAATATTTCTAAGTCTTTATTGATAATTAGAATCATATCCAAGGCGTTATCAAAAAGTCCACGAAATTTTTTTTCGCTGGCATAAAGTGCGGTTTCTGCATTTTTTCGGCTAACCAAGTGTTTCCATTCCCTAAGAACTCTTTTGATTGTGCGCGGGAGCATGAGCAATGCATCTCTGGATTTTACGACATAGTCTAATGCTCCAGATTTCATGACATCTACAGCCATTTGCTCATCTCCAAAACCCGTCATTACAACAACAGGATAAGGCAGGTTTTGATTACCGTTCGCTAAAATTTGGGTACCGTTTCCGTCAGGTAATAGATAATCCGTAATAACGATATCGGGCATATGAGTGTTAAAATAGAGGGTGGCTTCGCGTAATGAATCAACGACAGTAATGTTGTATGTATCGTTATGAGTGCTGAATACAAGTCTTATCAGGTCGGCATGTACTTCATCGTCCTCTACCAATAAAACGCTAATGAGACTAGTATTCATCCTGTCCATCCTATTAATTTACTAAAAATTTTCCATTTATATTTGATACTATACTGTTTTTCCCGCTCTTTTTTGCGTAATACAATGCTTTGTCAGCCTCATTACAAATTGTATACGTGTCGTTAAAATTGGGGTAGCAACTTATACCGCAACTAATCGTGACTTTGAATTCTCTACCTTCAGATTGATGAATCATTTTTCCTTGAAGAGCACTAATTTTTTTAATCGTTCTAACCGCATTTTCAATGTCTGTATCCATCAAAATGACGGCAAACTCCTCTCCTCCATAACGCCCTATAACATCTGTTTTTCGCAAGTTGAGCTGTAACAGTCGAGCTAAGTTTTTTATGACCTTGTCACCGGTAGGATGACCATAAGTGTCATTGACCGCTTTAAAGCAATCAATATCGATCATCACGAATACTAATGAAGTTTTTCTTCTCTTCGCGCGTTCTAGCTCTTGCTCAAGTAGTTCCTTGACTCTGGTGTGATTATATAAGCCTGTGAGGCTATCTCTTACCATAAAGGAACGAAGATAACGATGTCGTTGAGCTCGATTGGAAACTGATGAATAAAGATATAATGGGTCAATGGGCTTTGTTAAAAAATCATCTCCGCCAACACTCATTGCTTGCAACTGAACGTCAACATTGGTCTCTGATGATAAAAATACAATGGGGATGCTAATATAAGAGGGTTGTTGTCGAATGATGGTGGCGAGTTCTATACCTGTACAATTAGGCATATACAGATCCATTAATATTAATTCAGGTTGAAATTCGTTAAGAGTTTGGGTGAGTAACATTGGATTATTTACAATTCTTGTTTGCATTCCATGCTGCTGCAAGGTGATTGAATAGAAGCGAGATAGTTCTTCGGAGTCATCAACGATTAAAATACGGTATCTCATATCATCTTTGGCACTAATATGAAGATCTAGTTTTTCTACCAGTGAAAAAACATCGAAAGGTTTTACCAAAAAATCGGTAAATCCCATTCTTACCGCCTCTAATCGTGAGCTTAAGTCATTATTGGGAGATAATAGTATCGTTTTAAACCGCTTTGAGTCTTGCAGTGTCGTAATCCTACTGACTGTTTTTTTAGATAAAAACTCATGGTCTAAAATAACAATATTGGGAGGCGTGGTATTTATGGCTGTTAACATATCGTCAATCGTTAAAAACAACACGATATGATATCCAAAGCAGTTAAGTTTGGTAATAATATTAGTTTCGATAGATTTTTTGTTATCCAGTACATAAACAGATACGCCGGTCTCAGTTGAAATCTCATCCGCATCGTGTAATAAAGTCATATTATTTGCGGGTAAGGTTTTTTCTATAGTCGCTGTGCATTCTACAATAACTTTTTTGAGTGAAATAAGAAGATTTGATATTTCCTTGATTTTTATATCCGAAATGAGGCTGTCTTCTTTAAGAATATCATGGCATAAAGTTTCTAAAGCTCTTGATGTATCCGTTATTTTAATGAAACCAAAAGTTGCCCCGGATCCTGCGAGCTTATGAAAATCAAAAAGCAATCTATTAAGTACTTCATGGTTTTTAGATTTAATTTTTCTGGATTCCCATACTTGATTTATAAACAGATACTGAGGAAGTAAGCTCGAGACGTATTCTTCTTTTAATTTTTCAAGTTGCTGATATAAGTCTGGAGCTGGAGAATTCATCTGTTTGTATAGATCATTGGCTTATTATTGGTTAATCGGTATTATCGTTTTCGTCTTTAGGATTATAATCTTTAGAATTTAAGTATTGCTATTAGGATTGTTTATCATTATCTCCTTTTAATAGTTGACCAATGTACTTAATATATTTTCTTAATTGCCGAAGTAATAATCGAATATATCGTTATAGGCTTTCGCCGTTTATTTGTTGCTTTATCAAGACTCGGTTGATGGGGTACTTGCAATGATTTCTGCAATATAAAGGCAAAATTATGATAAGGAAAGAGACTATTGAATTCTCAAAAACTGGGTAAAATTCTCTTAGTAGAAGACGAGAAAGATATTCGCACGGTGGCTCAGTTAGCTTTAGAGTCGGTCGGTGGATTTGAGTTGAAGTTATGTGAGTCGGGTACCATGGCCTTAGAGACCGTGTCTGAGTTTCAACCAGACTTATTTCTTCTCGATGTAATGATGCCTGGGCTTGATGGGCCAAGTACACTTAAAGAACTCAGAAAAATTGCCGGTTTTGAAAATACTCCCGCAATATTTATGACGGCCAAGGTGCAACCACATGAAGTCGAAGAATTGAAGGCATTGGGTGCAATCGAGGTGATTGCTAAACCCTTTGATCCAATGGCTTTATCCGGGCAAATACAAACATGTTGGCAATCACAAGCAAACTAGCCCTTTGTGTCAGGATGATGAGAAAATTGAGCCTATGAATAATACTTCTGAAAATAAAAATATGGTTGATGTTAATCAATTTCTTCAACAACTAAAAGAAACCTATTTAGCCGAATTACCTGAACGCACGAGTGAAATCGAAAGTTTAATACTCGCATTAAATTCTTCCCGTTCACCTAACGAGGTATTTGAAGAATTATATCGTAAGGTACATAGTTTAAAAGGAAGTGGTGGTACTTATGGCTTTGGTATTATTACATCAATTTGTCATCATTTAGAAGACTTATTGAATGAAAGTAATGGAGTTTCTACTAAAATAGATGACATGTTAATCGATGCGTATCTAAAACATGTAGATCTCGTTAATCGAGTATCGAATGAAGCAACCCAAAATATGATATCCGATTTTTCTGCTATAGAAGATGATTTACGGGTATTGAGAAATACTTCCACCAGTAAACATATTTTTGGAATGGTTGTCGAATCCTCACATCTTATAATAGATCTCTGTATAAAAAGTTTGGCAGATTTTCCAGTGAAACTTGTATTTGTAGATGATGGCTTAACAGCTTTGCAACGGTTATTAAAAGAAAAATATGACTTTGTAATTATGGCAAAATCTCTAAGGGGATTGAATGGCGTCGCATTAACAAGCGCTCTTCGAACATCAGAATCGATTAATAAAGATGTGAAAATAATTACGCTTACTTCGGCGGGTGAATCAAAATATTTACATGGTGCAAAACCTGATTATGTATTAAATAAAGACAAAGCGCTTATTCATAATTTAGTAAATGTCGTTGATGAAATTATTCAAAAGCATTAGGATTTTGTTTGAATGCTTGTAGTGGGAAGTTATTGCGAACCCATTCCTAATGTTTTATAAAAGTGAGATTATGATCTTTACCCCTTGCTGGGTACATGATAATTTAGCCGCCTTGTTTTATCCAAAGGTTTTAACCCCCCATGAATTCTGCTATTCGTATTATTGATTCCCACTGTCATCTTGACTGTTTGGAAGGTGCTGAGAATATTAATGTAGTGCAAGATTATCTGACTCGCGCGAATGAACAAGGTGTCTCAGATTTCCTTTGTGTTTGTATTGATATGGAGCACTATCCTGCTGTTAAAGCCTTGGCGCAGCAGTTTGAGCATGTGTATGCGTCGGTAGGTGTTCACCCGAATCATCATGACGGACATGAACCTACGGTTGAGGAATTGTTAGCGGAAGCGAAGGCACCGAAGATTGTCGCAATAGGGGAAACCGGGCTGGATTATTTTCGCTCTGAAGGTGATCTGGATTGGCAGCGTGATCGTTTTCGGCGTCATATTGACGCCGCGAAACAATGCGGAAAACCACTGATTATTCACACTCGGGAAGCCCAGAAAGACACTATTGATATTATGCAGACTGAAAATGCCCGTGCGGCAGGCGGAGTAATGCATTGTTTTACCGAAGACTGGGATATGGCCAAATCCGCTCTTGATCTGGGTTTTTATATTTCATTTTCGGGCATTGTTACTTTTAATAGTGCCAAGCAAATACAAGAAGTGGCGCGCAAAGTACCCAATGACCGAATCTTGATTGAGACTGACTCGCCTTATTTGGCCCCGGTTCCCCACCGAGGTAAACCTAACCAGCCCGCATACGTACGACATGTCGTTGAATATATCTCTGAATTAAGAAATGAACCGCTGGAGAAAATTGCAGCGCAAACAACACAAAATTTCATAGATCTGTTTTCTATATCTGACTTAAGTTAGCAACTATAGGGTTATGTTATTTAACCCTTATTTTGTTTTTAATAAGAATAGAGACTTATTAAAACTGTTTTTAAAGCGAAGCATCAGTTAGAATCAGCCCCATGCTAATATATCCAGAAATTGATCCCGTTGCACTTGATTTAGGCCCGATAAAAGTCCATTGGTATGGACTCATGTATTTGGTCGCTTTTGCGATTGCTTGGTATTTAGGGAAGATTCGTGCCAACAAGCCTGGTTCCTCGTGGAATACAGATCAAGTCAGTGATGTCATATTTTACGGGGCTTTGGGCGTCGTTCTCGGTGGCCGGATAGGCTATGTCTTATTTTATAATTTTGGCGAATTTGTTTCCGACCCACTTATTTTGTTGCGTGTATGGGAAGGAGGAATGTCCTTCCATGGTGGCATGTTAGGTGTGTTCGTTGGAATGTTTCTTTTCGCGAGAAAGACCCATAAAACATTTTTCCAAGTCATCGATTTTATTGGACCTTTGGTGCCCTTAGGTTATTTCGCGGGACGCATGGGAAACTTCATTAATGGTGAACTATGGGGTAGGGCGACAGATGTACCTTGGGGCATGGTCTTTCCGCATGCGGGCGATTTTGCACGCCATCCTTCCATGTTGTATCAAGGTCTATTGGAAGGGCTGGTATTATTTTTAATACTTTGGGTTTATTCTGCAAAGCCACGACCCACCATGGCAGTGTCCGCCGCCTTTTTAATCGGTATGGGATTTTTCCGAATTGTAAACGAGTTTTTCAGACAGCCGGACGCGCATTTGGGATTCATCGCGTTTGATTGGATGACGATGGGCCAATTACTTTCAATTCCTATGGTGTTAGTCGGTGCGATTATGATGTGGTTTGCTTATAAAAGAGCCGAGTT
This sequence comes from Gammaproteobacteria bacterium, assembly GCA_027021445.1. Lineage (GTDB taxonomy): Bacteria > Pseudomonadota > Gammaproteobacteria > S012-40 > S012-40 > JALUUH01. The sequence goes on along the minus strand of JALUUH010000227.1, from coordinate 31,683 downwards.
TCCTGATTCTATACCCGCAGCGCCACCCACTGACAAGCAGCCGGTCAATAAATCGAAATCAAAACCTAAATCCAAATCTAAACCTGGGAAGAAGTCGAAGTAATTATGCAACAATATTTGGATTTACTGCGCCATGTTTTAGCAAATGGTGATCAAAAAGAAGACCGAACAGGTACCGGAACACGGAGTGTTTTTGGCCATCAGACCCGATATGATTTAACCCAAGGCTTTCCGATTGTAACCACAAAAAAACTGCATTTGCGCAGTATTATCCATGAGTTACTTTGGTTTCTTAAAGGCGATACTAATATAAAATACCTGCAAGACAATAAGGTGAGTATTTGGGATGAATGGGCGGATGAAAAAGGTGATCTTGGCCCAGTTTATGGGTCACAATGGCGTCAATGGCAACAAGCCGATGGCTCTCATATCGATCAAATTTCTCATCTGATAAAGCAAATACACGCTAATCCAGATTCTCGTCGATTGATTGTATCTGCATGGAATGTGGGCGAAATTGATAATATGGCTTTACCTCCTTGCCATGCCTTTTTCCAGTTTTATGTTGCCAATGGTAAGTTGTCCTGCCAGCTTTATCAACGAAGTGCAGATTTGTTTTTAGGAGTTCCTTTCAATATTGCGTCTTATGCATTGTTAACTCATATGGTTGCGCAAGTGACGAATTTAACAGTCGGTGATTTTATTCATACGCTGGGTGATGCTCATATTTATTCGAATCATCTGGAACAGGTAAAATTGCAACTTTCGCGTAAACCACATCCATTGCCGCGCTTAACCATTAACCCAGATGTTAGTGATATCTTTGAATTCAAATATGAAGATTTTGAATTGCTCGATTATGCCTGTGATGATCCGATCAGAGCACCTGTTGCGGTATAAATGGTGAAAGTATCTTTGATATGGGCGATGGCTGATAATCGCGTGATAGGTTTTAATAATAAGTTACCTTGGCGATTACCTGCAGATTTGCAGTATTTCAAAAAAACGACTTTAGGTAAGCCCATCGTTATGGGGCGCAAAACCTTTGAGTCGTTTGGAAGCAGGCCGCTGCCTGGCAGAAAGAATATAATAGTCACGCGTGATGCGGATTATAAACCCGATCAACAAGTCCGTGTTGTTAGCTCAATTGAGGATGCGATGATAGCAGCGGGTGATGTTGACGAAGTGATGATTATCGGCGGTCAGCAAATCTATGCACAAACCCTAGAATATGCTGATCGTTTATATATGACAAAAGTACACGGCAATTTTCAGGGGGATGCCTTTTTTCCTGAATTTGATTTAGCGGATTGGAAAGAAAGCCAATGCGAAGATTTTTCAGCGGACGACAAAAATCCCCATGATTATAGTTTTATTTTGTTGGAAAGAATTACCTAAACGTACAAATCCACTCCAAGCATTTCTTGTATCTCTTGTAATTTATTGAAGTTTTCATTTATTTTGTAATTTGATATTGCGATCTGGGCCTTTGGGTGATGGCTGTTTATTTGGAGTTGACTGGCAACTCCTGCTTGATATTCTTGATATGCACCTAATTTCTGGGTGCTTGGATTAGATGGTAACTGCGGAGCTGGACTCGCTTTTTGTGTGGTATTAGCTGCTTTCTGAGGGAATTTATTTAACGGAGCATTGTTTTCATTCGCTATGGCAGCGACGGGGAGAGTGATTATATTCGATGCGATTTTATTGCGTGAAACGGCATTTGCTCGCGCGTACAAAAAACCTTGTGAAGATAAAGCGGAAATTGACATTCTAGAAGAGAATAACTAAATGCAGATCATTTTAAATCCTGCAAAACATGAAGTTTACAGACTCAAAATAATAGGTAGAGAAGGGCAGTTTTAGCTCATCGCAATCGTCACTGTGGGTATCTACCAAGATATCGCGGCTTGTCAACTGCCTTCCTCCAAAACAAAAAGATGTCTTGCATAACTATAGTAGAAGCCAAGCCAGAATCAAGAAAGTTTTGGAATTATTTTTGGCCATCGTTTCGGATCTCAACGGCATCAATGAGCAGTTGAGAAGATGGTAAAAAATATAAACAAATCAATCAATTGATTATGGTTTTTATATTAGAAGCTCTTGCTAATCCGATAACTGAGTTTCGGTTTTTTGTGGCGGTAAAATTGACATTATCTAAGTTTGCACCACTGACATCCATTTTATGAATATTTGCCTTGCTAAAGTCTGCATCGCGAAGATCGGACATGGTGAAAATTGTCCATTTGTTGATGGTGGATTTAAATTGGGACGCCTTTAGTTTTGCGCGCTTAAAGCTAGCCTTAGTCAGATCAGATTTTTCAAAATTGAGCTTGCTTGTTCGAGACCAGTCAAAGTTTGCAAGCTTTAAATTAGATTGTGTAAAGCTGATATCGCTGAGTTCTGCTTCTTCAAATCTTGCCTCGGTGAGGTTTGCGTTGTTAAATGTAATACTCGAAAGTTCACTGCGATTGAACCTAACGCCAATGGCTATAACATGGTTGAATGTGGAATTATCGAGCGAGGAAGAAGAGACGTTAGCAACTTGCAACGAAGCACCATTTAAATTAGATTTTGAAATATTGACATAACTTAAATTAGCGCCGTATAAATTGCTATTGCTTAAGTTTATCGTATTAAATGTTGAGCCGAGAAAATTACTATAACGCATGTCTAAACTTGACAAATCTGAATGAGAAAAATCGGCATACTGTGCATTGATGTGATTAAGTCGTGATTGAATAAAGGAGCTTTCTTTTACATGAGTATCTGTTAAATTGCTTTTAGTCAGAATTGAATTATAAATATACACATTATTAAGATTAGAATGACTCAGGTTGGCACCGGTTAAATTAACATTTATTAAAATAGCATGTTTAAAGTTACTGTTTTCAAGGTCGCTATTGGCTAAATTTACATCTGTGAGAACAGCGCCCGAGAAATTTATTCCGGATAAATTACAGCGTTCAAGATTAACTTCTGATATTTGGGAGTTGCTAAAATTTCCGTTGGTTATATTACAATTTTTCAATTGAAAGTATTGAGTTATCGTATTTTCTGCATGGATCTGTTTGAGATGAATACTGTTAAGTACAATCAGTTTTTCAGTCATATTATTCGATTTATTCAAAAATATTTCGTTATCCATAATTATGTATTTTCGATGGTCCTTATTTTGCGAAATAGCACATGAAAATAATAGGGGTAGCGCAGTCAGGATAATGAGAAATATTTTCAGGTTAGCAGCGGTGGACGTAGAATGTTTATTGGGAAGACTTTTTGGCAACATTATTTCGTAAGTAGACTGGTATGGCTTTTTCGGGTGGATAAGTATTACCGTCGGTTAAATCTTGTAATGCCAAGTATGCTATATTCTCTGCGCAAGGTAAAGAACAGGTATTAAAACCTATAATGTTGGAAATAAGTTTTTGCTCAAATTGATCGTGGTAAACTTTCCAGGCATCCCCCACCGCGAACCATTGATGTTCATCAGTAGCATGCAATGCTTCGGGGTGACAAATTCCTTCCTTAGAACCCATCAGCTTGCCTTCGGTAAAGTGAAAACGTCCCCAATATACTTCCTGCATTCTAGCGTCTACCGCCACTAATATATTATTTTTTTGGCTATCTGAATGTGTTTTTTGCGCGAGAGCTGCTAATGAAGAAACAGGAATAACCGGAATATTCGCTGCAAAAGAAATGCCTTGAGTAACTCCGGCTGCAATTCTAAGCCCGGTAAAAGAACCAGGGCCACGCCCGAATCCAATACCATCAAGTTGGGAGGGCAATAATTCAGCCTCTTGTAGAAGCTTATCACACATTGAAAGAATTAAATCTGAATGAGCTCGCGGTGTTATTTCAAAAAGCGTTTTAACTTCATTGTTTATCATTAGCGCTGCGGAGCAAGCAGCTGACGAAGTGTCCAAAGCGAGTAATTTCACGCTTCTGATGCTTCTATGGGCTCTTCGAGATCATAAAAGTTTTGCACATCCGTTATATTTTGGGTAATAGGCATGGGCGGTAAGCTGTGTAAAAAAGTTCTACCATAAAATCTGCTTTGAATTCTAGGGTCGAATATTACCATAACACCGCGGTCGGTGAAATCGCGGATAAGTCTGCCTACGCCTTGCTTCATCGAAATGACAGCTTGCGGTAGTTGATAGCTTTTGAACGGATCAAGACCAGATTCTCTGAAATGAGTGAGCCGCGCTGAAGTAACGGGATCACCCGGCGAAGCAAATGGAAGTTTGTCTATCATGACACATGATAAGGCATCACCTCGAATATCAACACCTTCCCAAAAGCTCGTGGTACCCAATAAAACGCCATTTCCGCTTTTTCGAAATTCATTGAGTAAAACACGTTTTGGCTTACTGCCTTGGATAAAAAGAGGATAGGGTGACTTTTCTAACAAGTGGGCGGCTTCTTGTAAGCTTCGATGACTCGTGAATAATAAAAAAGCTCGACCTTTGCTGTAGCTAAGAATTTCTAATGCGTGATTTATTAGTTTGGATACAAAGTTATCCGATGAGGGGTCTGGCATTTTTTTCGGAAAATACAATAAGGTGTTTTTGCTATAGTTAAATGGGCTATCCCAGGCATAACAAATCGCTTTTTCAAGCCCTAATTGATATACAAAATAACTAAAATCGTTTTCTACTGATAATGTAGCAGAGGTAAGTACGACTGATTTGAATTTTTCAATCGGTTCTCTAAATTTGTCTGCAACATCTAAAGGCGTTGTATGGAAAAAAAAATTTCGGTCGGTTGTTTCGTACCATTGAATCTGATTGGATTTAATCTGAATCATTTCGTTTAATAAAGAGACTATTTTATCACATCGAATCGAGCATAATTCCAATTGTTTTCCGCGTTCAGAAAACTTTTTTAGATATTTTTGTAAATCGATGAGATTTTTCTGACATTCTGAAATAGATTCTACAATTTTTGGCTCGCGGTTAAACGCAAACCACGGTCCACGATTAGGGAGTTTCTTCAGTAAAATTCTAATTTGCTGAGATGAAAACAAAAGTTCATCCGTATACTTTTTTACGGTGGCCAATAAGTCAGAAGCTTCGTCTTCAATAGCTTCAAGTACATCATGGATTAGTTCGTGCAATTGGCGAAAACTGACCGTTTTGCCAAAAAAGCGGCTCGCGATTTCGGGAAGATGATGGGCTTCGTCAAAAATAATACTATCTGAGCTGGGTAGTAGATCATTAATGCTTTCTTCCTGTAAGGCAAGATCAGCAAAAAATAAGTGATGATTAATAACTACAATATCGGCTTTTTGCGCTTCTTTTCGCGCTTCTACCACACAACATCGGTCTATATCCGGACAGTCTGAACCCAGGCAATTATCCGCATTGGAAGTCACTAAGGGCCAGACTGGAGAACCTTCTGCAATATCTGCTAACTCAGAAATGTCCCCTTTTATAGTGCGTTGGGACCAATCCATTATTTGGTTAAAAGCAATGACATGCTCACGTGAACTGAGTCGTGCTTCTTCCGCATTTTTATGTAATCTGAAATGGCAGAGATAATTAGCACGGCCTTTCAGCAGTGCAATGTTTACGGACATGCCGATGACGTTGCGAATTTTGGGCAGATCATCAATAAATATTTGATCTTGCAAATGCTTAGTGCCCGTGGAGATAAGTACTTTTTGGCCAGCTAAAATAGCCGGCACGAGATAGGCGAAGGTTTTGCCTGTGCCAGTGCCTGCTTCGACGATAAGCAACTGGTTTTTTTCCAGGCCTTGTTCAATTTTTTTAGCCATTTCGATTTGCGCAATACGTGGAGCATAAGCATTAATCGTAGCTGCGAGCTTTCCCTTAGCCCCGAAAATGGTATCAATGGAAGACATTAATCTCTATTTTTAATTGCTCGCTTGATTTTCCCAAATTTCATCATTGATGTTACCTTCTTCTTGGGTCCATACTAGGTTTGATATAATTTTGAATTTAGCGAGGGACATGGCTCCGCGCTTGTTTCGTTTACTATTTGGGATTTTATCAGACTCGTCAAGAATAATATCTTTATCGCATTCAAATATTTCAATGGGTTCGTAATTTTCATTCATTATGACTAATATGATTGAATCCCATTCTTGTTCAAGTTTAAGCTGACCGATGCGTTGACCCGATTTTTTTTCATCAAAAATCGCACGCCCTTTGATTTGTACCCGTTTTCCTTCGCGAGTGCCTTTGCCAATCGCATCATATGTACCTGTTTTTTCTCTGCATAGCTCAAGATTGAGTAATTTAGCGGCATCAAATTCAGCTATTTCGCTACTAATGCCCAAAGGTTTACCTGTCGCCTTACGGTATTCAGCCGCTAATCGACGTGCTTCAGCAACGAGTTTTTCGGTAGAATATACGCTCATAATGACTTTGCTTGCACCAGATAAAAGCTTAACTTGTCTATATTAGCGTACTTAACGCCACAAAACCTAAACCTTTGAATGAAAATAGATTTAAAGCAGTGATTTTTGTGGGATTTTATTAGGGTGGTCTTATGCAGCGAAGCACAGGGATGTGCGAGAGCGTGCGCGATAATCGTTGTTCTTGGACGGGTAGGTTTTAAATAACCAGGTCTATATTGTTTGTAACGGTATTTGCCTCAGGACTGTCTTTAAAACGAGCTACTTCCGCATAGGTATTTGAGGCGGGTTGAGATTCTTTGTTTTCCGCATTTGATTGAGTTGTCGCTTCGTCCCTTGTTTCATTAATCGCATCTAATCGTTCGGTGGCTGATGCTTGTCGAGCCGCAGCGATTAATTGGGTAGCAGAAGCGGCGACAGAGCGATCTTGAGGTGAAGGTTCTGCAGGTGCAAGTGCAGATGCTTTTATTTGTTGGGCTTTGCGAACAGTGGCTTCGGGATCTCCAGGGATAGCTGAAGTGTCTATTTTGACTTCCCCGCCCGTTGCATAGGACTTGCCATCGGGGCCACGCTGGAATGTGTAAGTAGGTCCGCCTTGGGCGTAGGCTCCCGCTGCAGCTGAGTGTGCTGCCTCATGACTACGAACCTCCCTGTCTCTGATGTTTAATGCTCTCACTTCTCGCATTTCTTCCTCAGATAACTCAATGTTTGCGTTGGCTGAAATGGAAACTTTTTCGCTATCATCTGGCTTGGTATTAGACTGAGTACGGGTAATATTTTCTTTTTCTTGGGTTGTATTTTGCGAGGAAGATTGTAAGCCAGCATTTTGCTGGTTGGTGGATTCAACCGGTTTATTCACCCCAGCAGCCGTTGCACGGTCTTGTTCTACTTGTTGTTGATATGCATTGGTGGTGTCAGTATTTTGTTGACTCGTATAAAGATGATTTGAAGATATTTCACCGATAGCCATAGGTTAATTGCCTCTATTAAGCCATTTCATTAAGCAGTGACCCAATCAGTTCATTTTCTGTTTGCATGACTTTTGCTGAAGCTTCTACTTGATGAGTATCGACTATCAGGTTTACTAAACCTTCACCCATTGATTTGCCAGGTGATTTACCTGGTGAATATTCAGCAAGTGTTTGGGTGCTGGACAATAGTGCGGTTCCCGTGTTTGCAATATCTTGCGCGTCTTTACGCACATTCTCCATGCCACGTTTTAGACCGACAATACTACTGGTGAGGGCTGAGCTTTGAATATCCATTATTCTCCAAAAGTCTTTTAGTTAACCACAATAGCGGCTTATATACTGAATTAATTAATAGTTTAAGTCATGACACGGCTATTAAAAATACAATCTGAGACATAGGTCTCAAATGCGGAATTTCGGACAGGCTCCTAGATTTCCAAGTTTCCTTACCTGGTTCCATATTTGCTTTTGGAACTGATCGAGAATGATTTGAAGATGTAATTCCCCAGGAGCCTTAATGAGTTCCTACGCTCAAGCTTGGCTTTTTCTGCTCGATACATTGCTTGTTATTTTTTATTTTCACATTATGAAAATGGAGTTTTTGTATGAATTATACACCGGATATGTATGTGGGAAATATTGAATACCTAGAAGCCTTGCCCGATATATGTCTGCAAATTGACGAACTTATTGAAAACCCCTATTCATCCGCGCTGGAAATTGCTGAGCTTATATCGCGAGACCCTTCACTTTCTACTCAGTTATTGCGTATTGCCAATAGTCCTTTTTATGGGTTTCCTTCTCGAATTGACACCATAGACAGAGCAGTAGCCGTTATTGGTACTCGTGATATCAAAGATTTAGTGACCTGTGTTGCAATCATTAATAAAAACTCAAGCATGCCTAATGATTATTTCAATCTGCAAGCATTTTGGAAGCATGGTGTTTTTGTGGGAATGATAGCGCGAAATTTGGCAAAAAAAGCAACTGTTAAAATTCTACATAAAGAACGATTGTTTCTCGCAGGTTTGCTGCATGATATTGGCCATCTCGTTTTAAGCACTAAGTCACCGGATTTATTTGGCATTATGGTCAATCGAAATTTGGCGGAAAAACATGAAGATTTCACGGTCTCGCAAAATATCATATTCGATATGAATTCAATGGATGTGGGTGCTGCTTTATTAAGAAAATGGAAGCTGCCTACAAGTTTTCAAACAATAGTCAAAAATCGAAATCAAATAGAAAAACTCAAGGTTGATAGATTAGAAACTTCTATTATTCATATTGCGAATGTTGAAGCAGGGAAAGCGGGGTTATCAGGTTCGGTTGTTTATGAAGACGATTCTATCCATGCAGCAGCGTTAGAAACCACCGGTCTAAGCAGTGAGCAGATACAAGAAGTCGTAGAGCAAACGAGTGATGAGTTTAAATCCACTATCAATGCATTTGTCGCCACGCCAAGAGGCGAAAATGCAAAGCTTAAAAAACAAGCACGCGTAGTAGCCACTTAAAATATAATACTTATCACCTTTGCAAACTTCTGATAGTATCTAACTTTACTTTCTATCTCAGGAAATACCAATCCATTACTGAAATCATAAGGGAACTCTCATGAAAAAAACAACTCTATGGGCATTGTCGGCCTTGAGTGTGTTGTCATATACCGTTAACGCAGCAGATTTGAAATTGACGACTGATAAAGAAAAACTAAGCTATGCATTAGGGGTTCAGATTGGTCAGGATTTTAAGCAAAGAAAATTTGATATTAATACAGATACTTTTGTAGTTGCGATAAAAGACATGCTAGCTGATAAAAAACCACAGTTAAGTAAAGCCGAAATTACTGCTGTATTTCAGAAACTACAAAAGGCTCAAATGGAAATGCAACAAGCTGCAAGCGGTGAAAACTCAAAAAAAGGCAAGGCGTTTCTTGCTAAGAATAAAAATGAAAAAGGAATAATCACCTTAGATAGCGGTGTACAATATCGGATTATTACTGAAGGCAAGGGCAAACGTCCTTCTGCAAGCAATAGTGTTGTGGCGCATTACACTGGTACTTTGATTAATGGAACTGTTTTTGACAGCTCTGTGGAGCGCGGAGAGCCTGCTACATTCCCGGTAAATGGTGTTATTAAAGGATGGCAAGAAGTCTTGCAACTGATGAAAACCGGGGCAAAATGGAAAGTTTTTATTCCACCAGAGTTGGCTTATGGTGAACGTGGAGCGGGCGCAGATATTGGTCCGAACGAAACCCTCATTTTCGAAATTGAGCTTTTAGAGATTAAATAAATTGTTTCATGAAGTTAATAAAAGGCCAGGGCCCAGCCCTGGCCTTTTTTAGTTTGTTGACTATGATAGATACGCATTCAGTATTAAAGGCAACATTTGGATATGATGCGTTTCGTCATCAACAAGAAGAAGTTATTAATACCATACTCTGTGGTGATGATGCGTTTGTATTAATGCCTACCGGCGGTGGTAAATCCTTGTGTTATCAGATTCCGGCGATGTTACGTAGCGGTGTTGGGATTGTGGTTTCTCCGTTGATTGCGTTGATGCAAGACCAAGTCGATAGTTTGTTGCAACTCGGTATAAAAGCCGGATTTCTAAATTCTACCCAGACCCAAGTCCAACAACAAGAGATTGAACGAAATATCATTTCGGGTGAAATTGATGTTGTCTACGTAGCCCCGGAAAGACTAACGACCGCACGTTGTCTTAATCTACTCGATAATGCAGATATTGCGCTTTTTGCGATAGATGAAGCACATTGCGTATCCCATTGGGGACATGATTTTAGAAAAGAATATCAAAAGCTGGGTATCTTACACCAACGGTTTCCCGATGTTCCGCGGATTGCGCTCACAGCAACCGCAGATAAACGAACTCAGCAAGAGATTATTACTCAGCTTGGTTTGCAGCAAGCTAAAGTATTTGTTAGCAGCTTTGACCGTCCTAATATTCGATACAGTATTAAAGAAAGACAAAATAGCCGCGATGCGCTATGGCGATTTATCAAACAACAACATCCGAATGACGCGGGTATTGTTTACTGTTTATCGCGAAAAAAAGTAGAAAGTGTTGCCGCTTGGTTAAGTAGCAAAGGACGTATTGCCTTACCTTATCATGCGGGGTTGTCGAATGAATTGAGAGAACGTAATCAAAAACGCTTTCTGCGAGAAGAGTCTGTCATTATTGTGGCAACGATTGCATTTGGCATGGGTATCGATAAGCCCAATGTAAGATTTGTGGCGCATTTAAATTTGCCTAAGAGTATTGAGGCCTATTATCAAGAAACGGGTAGGGCGGGTCGTGATGGAAATCCAGCAAATGCTTGGTTGTCGTATGGTTTGCAGGATGTCATTTTATTGCGACAAATGTTGCAAGACAGTGATGCCAATGTTCAATATAAACATGTTTCTCAACATAAGCTCGAAACCATGCTGGGTTTTACCGAGCTTACCAGTTGTCATCGAATAGCTTTGCTTGAATATTTTGATGAAGTTTATACTAAACCCTGCGGCAATTGTGAAAACTGCTTGAACCCGCCTGAATCTTGGGATGGTCTCGAGGCTGCGCAAAAAGCGCTGTCTTGTGTTTACCGTACAGGCCAGCAGTTTGGGGTAAAATATATTGTTGATGTCTTATGTGCTGGAGATGATAAACGAATAAAAAGTTATGGACATGATCGGCTTCCTACTTATGGCATCGGTAAAATGCTTTCTACCACGGAATGGTCAAGTGTATTTCGGCAGCTAATATCACTTGGTTTTCTTGATATAAAAAAGGACAGCTATGGCGCTTTATGTCTTACTGAAAAAGCGCGCCCCTTGTTACGTGGCGAGATATCGCTACAGCTGAGAAAATCGCTGCAATCAACTAAGACTGCTGAAGATAAGCAGTCATCTAGCAAAGAAATAAAGTCTATAGACAAGCCTTTATTCGACGCTCTGCGGTCTTATCGACTCAAAGTATCTAAGGAACTTGGGGTTCCTCCTTACATTATTTTTAATGATAATACCTTGGTCGAAATTACCCAAAAAAGGCCGGAATCAGCGGATCAACTTCGTTATATTTCGGGTATCGGTGAACACAAACTGGCTAAATATGGTGAGTCTATACTCGCAGTTGTTAAAGAATGTTGCTTACCGGAAATATTTAGCAATCAATTAAGTGACACTGTTAATGAAACTCTTTTTCTTTATGCGCAGAATAAATCGATTGAGGAAATCATGGCACAAAGAAATTTATCTATTGCAACTGTTTATGCACATTTTGCTGCCGCCATTAAAGAAGGGTTATTAGATGCGCGTGATGTGGTCTCACTCGAAGAGAAAGAATATGCTGAAATAGTGTACGCAATAGAGATGAGTGATGGTTCTGAAAAAGGATTTTTAAAGTCTTTGTATGAAAGTTTGAATCAAGAGTACGATTACAATATCTTAAAATGTGTGCAAGCTGACGTCTATGCACAACAGTGAAACTGTCTTGATATAGCTACACTATTTATATAAATGAATTTAACTTAGAATGTGACTGTCGGCTAGATTAATTAGGAGTTTTTATGCGAAAAAATCAATCAAAAGTATTGCAAGATGGGTTTTTACAGCAACTACAAGATGACAAGGCACAAGTGCATATTTTTTTAATTAGTGGAATCAAGCTTGTTGGAAAAATAGTTAATTTTGATCAATATTCGATTGAGCTGAATAACGGTAGTTCACAGGTTGTATTTAAGCGCGCTATTTCTACGGTGCAAGCCGGTTAAGTGAGTGCGTAGGAACAGTCTTAAGATGTATCACGTTTGTAGTTTTAGATCTAATTCACACAATCGCAGATTCTTTTTGAAAGCGTATGTTTAACTTCTTTCTTTTTTCGTAGGCTTCACGAGCAATGACACAATCTTCTATAAAATAAGGTAATTCATTGAGCCGTAATGCTTGGGGACCATCTACTAAAGCGCTGCTAGGATGGGGGTGGAAATCGACGAGAACCATATTAGCGCCGGCAATGATTCCTTGGGCGGTAACATGGAATACGTCCATGATATTGTCAGGTGAGGTTTCTCGACTGCCTACGGAGTGTGAAGGATCAATGCATACAGGCATCCGTGTTAAGCGCTTAACGACGGGTACTTGTGCAAAGTCGATGAAGTTGCGATGCGGATCACCCATATTTGTTTTCATGCCGCGCAATGCAAATATGACATTTGAATTTCCTTCGCTGGCGAGGTATTCCGCTGCATTCAAAGATTCTTCAAGGGTGATTCCAAATCCTCTTTTGAGCAGTATGGGATAATTCGTTTGCTTGCCTGCGGCTTTGAGTAATTCAAAATTTTGTGTGTTCCGGGTGCCGATTTGTAGCATAACACCCGTAGGATGACCTGTTTGTTGCAACGCTTGGTTGATCTCTTGGATATGGCTGTCATGCGTGATTTCCATCGCAATGACTTTAATATCGTATTTACCTGCTAGCTCGAATACGTAAGGAAGGCAGTTTTTCCCATGTCCCTGAAATGAATAGGGGTTAGATCGGGGCTTGTACGCTCCCATGCGTGCACATACCTGACCTTGACTTTGCAATGCTTGCATCATTTTTTCGACATGTTCTTTATTGTCTACAGCGCATAGTCCGGCAAATATATGCAGATTATCTTGACTAAAAGTAACACCATTGTAGGCAAAAGAACTTGCTCGTTTATCGTCTTTATGTCGCCCCAATATTCGATAATCATCAGAAATACGTATGACTCGCTCAACCGTTGGCAGATCTTTCATATCTTCAAGGACAAGACTTGCAGTGTCGCCGATTAAATAAATCTCGGTTAGCGTTTGCTGAGCACCTTTTACTTCGTGAGTTTGGGTTTTTATTTTGGGTAATTGAGCTAAAAACTGCTGAAGTTGTTGGTATTCATCGCTAGTGCTCGACGTATTTGGGTGCAAAATAAGTATCATTGGTTTTCCTTTTTAATAAGAGCGCTGTTGACTTTTCAGGTTGTTAAATTTTACCTCAAACAGGCGTTTCTTAGTTGAGAAATCGGCGAACTAAATCAAAATAATGATCAATTCTTCGGTCGCGCAAAAATGGCCAATTTCGACGTATGTTTTCGGTTGCAGATAGATCGAGTTCAGCGCTTAAAATAGCTTCATCTGTTGCGTTTGCATGAGCAAGAAATTCACCTTGTGGGCCAGCGATAAAACTTGAACCCCAGAATTTAATTCCAGACGTTTGCTTAGACGTATCGCTTTCATAGCCACTTCGATTTGCGACTATTACCGGCAAGTTATTACTGATTGCATGTGCTCGTTGTATCGTTGTCCATGCATTAAGTTGCTTTAATTGCTCTGCTTCGTTGTCGCTGCGATCCCAACCGATTGCTGTTGGATATACTAATAGATCGGCTCCCGCTAACGCCATCAAGCGTGCTGCCTCAGGAAACCATTGATCCCAGCATATTAATACACCTATTTTTCCTATCGATGTGGGGATGGGCTCAAATCCTAAGTCGCCAGGGGTAAAATAGTATTTTTCATAATATCCTGGGTCATCGGGGATGTGCATTTTTCGGTACAGCCCTGCGATGCTTCCATCGGTATCAAAAACAACTGCAGTATTGTGATACAGACCAACCGCACGTTTCTCGAATAATGAGCATACAATAACGACATTGAATTGTTTGGCTAAGCTGGAATAGATGTCTGTTATAGGGCCGGGAATTTCTTCAGCAAGATCAAAATTTTTGGGGTTTTCTGACTGACAAAAATACAGGCTATTATGTAGCTCTTGCAGCACAATAAGCTTTGCGCCTTTTTTTGCGGCGATTTCAATATTGTGTTTGCATATATTAATATTAGTATTTATTTCCGCAACACATTCGTGTTGAATACAGGCTGCTTGCAGTTTTGCTGAACGCATTAAATATCTCTCTAAAACTGAATTAACAAGCAGCTACAATGCCATGCGGTAAGTGCATGGTGAGGCAATGTAAGCTTCCATTTTGCTCAATGATTTGCTCACAATTTATTCCTATAACCTCTCTGTTCGGCAAACAGTTTTTAATAATTGATAATGCATTATCATCATTAATATCTCGGTAGGTAGGAACCAGAACCGCTTGGTTAATAATTAGAAAATTGGCGTAAGTTGCGGGTAATCGTGTTTTATCCTTAGAATATTTTGCGCTAACCATAGGGAGAGGGATTAAGCGATACGGCTTTCCTTGTTTTGTTCTAAACTGTTTAAGTTCCGCTTCCATTTTCTGAAAATCAATATAATGCTCGTCGTTTTCAGTATCACATTTTACATAGCAAATCGTCTCTGCATCAATAAACCGGGCAATAGTATCAATATGACCATCGGTGTCGTCGCCAATTAAGTTGCCATGGTTTAGCCAAAGAATTTCTTCGGCGCCTAGTTTTTGCGATAGAAAATTGCTGATTTCTGATTGACTTAGGTTTGGATTGCGCCGCGCAGACAATAAACATTGTGCAGTGGTTAATAAGGTTCCTTGTCCGTTGCTCTCAATGCTTCCGCCTTCCAGCACGAAATTTTCGCTGCTTAAGTTACCTTTAAACGCATTTAAACGATAGAGTTCTCGCGAAATATTATTATCGAGTTGTGAATCGTATTTATTCCCCCAGCCATTGAAGCGAAAGTCAATTAATTCTGCTTGACCATTTTTGTAAATAGTCATTGGGCCATAATCACGTATCCAGGTATCATTACTTGGAATGCAGAAGAAAAATAGTTGAGTTTGGTCAATTGTTTTAGCGTTTAACAAAGACTGGATATGTGTTTTATGTGTAATATTATTGCAGACAATGAATAGTTTTTGAAATCGAATAAGTTGTTGTGCAATTTCTACAAATGTTGGTTCCACTGCTTCGAGCGAATGACGCCAATCAGTTTGCGAGTGCGGCCACGTAAGCATAACCGCATCTTGCTTTTCCCATTCGGCCGGTAGTCGGGTGTTGGGTAAATGACAGTCCAAGTTGTTTTTATCCGGTTTAACGGATGTTTTTTGCTTGTTGAATCGCATTTCCGATATAAGTCGAAGGAGTTAACGCCATAAGATTCTTTTTTGCTTCTGCTGGAAGTTCTAAGCCTTGTATAAAGTTTTTCATAATTTCTGAATTCACTTTTTGTCCGCGCGTCAGTTCCTTTAGTTTTTCATAGGGTTTTTTGATGCCATGGCGACGCATCACGGTTTGTATAGGCTCAGCAAGCACTTCCCAGTTATTGTCTAAGTCCGCTGCGAGTGTGGATTCATTGGCTTCGAGTTTGCTAATGCCTTTTAATGTAGATTCGTAGGCAATGATGGAATGAGAGACTCCGACGCCCAGGTTGCGCAACACTGTTGAATCAGTGAGATCGCGCTGCCAACGGGAAACGGGGAGTTTTCGTGCTAGGTGTTCCATGATTGCATTAGCGATGCCCAAATTACCTTCTGAGTTTTCAAAATCGATTGGATTAACTTTATGTGGCATTGTTGAAGAACCAATTTCTCCCGCGACCGTTTTTTGTTTAAAAAATCCAATGGATATATAACTCCATATATCTCGGTTGAAATCAATTAAAATGGTATTGAAACGGCAAAGTGCATCGAATAACTCGGCGATGTAATCATGCGGTTCAATTTGTGTGGTGTAAGGATTCCAGCTGAGGCCAAGATTGCTTACAAATGATTGCGCGCATTGCTCCCAATCGATAGTAGAATAGGCGGAGTAGTGTGCATTATAGTTACCAACGGCACCGTTAATTTTCCCCAGTATGTTTACCCTAGAAAAACACTCTTTTTGCCGTTGCAATCGGTAAGCAACATTCGCCATTTCTTTTCCAACCGTTGTTGGGGATGCAGGTTGCCCATGAGTGCGGGAAAGCATGGGAAGTGTAGCGTATTGTTGAGCTAAACTAAATACAGACTCGATAATACGATCAAGCAAAGGTGACAATATTTCTTTACGTGCTTTATTTAACATCAAAGCATAGGCTAGATTATTAATGTCTTCAGAAGTACATGCAAAATGAATAAATTCCGAAACGGCATTTAATTCACTATTGTCCGCAATAAATTCTTTGAGAAAATACTCTACGGCCTTAACATCATGATTTGTCGTGCGTTCAATTTCTTTGACACGCATTGCATGTGATTCATTGAAATTCTCGGCGAGAGCGTCTAAAAAAGCATTGGCTTGATCACTAAATTTGGGAACTTCTTTTATCTTTGAGTGATTCGCGAGCAATTGTAGCCATCGAATTTCGACGATGACCCGGTGCTTGATTAAACCGTATTCACTAAAAATGGGTCTAAGTAGTGCTGTTTTATTGCCATACCTACCATCAATAGGTGAAATTGCGGAAAGCGCTGATAAATCCATTGGAGTTCCTATATGTGTTCAGATGGGTGTATTTTACATAAAAAAACACTTCTGTTCCGTTAGTTTGCGTGGATGCTGTAAAATAATCAGTGAATAATAATTTAGCCATTAAAACGGCTGTGCATTACCCAAATGTGTTTAATTTTTTGAAAATTCGGTAAAATAGCCGCAAATTATTGTTTATACCGAATATTTATAACGCTTTGGGTAGATACCTAATTGGTCGTTATAATGACTAAATCTATTATGAATGAGGTGAAAAGTGCTAGAAGCCTATTTAGAGCATGTTAAAGAGCGTAATAATCAAGGCTTGCCGCCGCTTCCTCTGGGGGCGCAACAAACATCGGAATTGCTTGAGCTTCTCAAAAATCCACCTAAGGGCAAAGAAGAATACCTTTTAAATTTATTGATTAACCGGGTTCCCGCCGGGGTGGATCAATCTGCTTATGTTAAGGCGGGTTTTCTTGCAGCGATTACTAAGGGCGAAACGGCAAGCCCCTTGATTGATGCTAAAAAGGCCACAGAGTTATTAGGAACGATGTTAGGTGGCTACAATATTCAGGCGCTAATTGCATGTCTAGATAATGACGCTCTCGCGCCTATTGCTGCTGCGGCACTGTCAAAAACCTTACTCGTTTTTGATGCCCACCATGATGTTTTCGAAAAAGCAAAAACCAATAAATTTGCCAAGCAAACCGTTGATGCCTGGGCGAATGCTGATTGGTTTATGCAACGTGATGCGCTGCCGCAAGAGATTATGGTAACGGTATTTAAGGTTCCCGGTGAAACTAATACTGATGACTTGTCTCCTGCTTCTGAAGCATGGTCACGTCCTGATATTCCACTACATGCCAAGGCAATGTTAATGAGTAAAATGCCCGGCGCATTAGAAAAAATTACCGAGCTTAAAAACAAGGGTTATCCCTTGGCCTATGTTGGCGATGTTGTGGGTACGGGCTCGTCAAGAAAGTCTGCGATTAATTCGGTGTTATGGCATATGGGTCAGGACATTCCATTTGTACCTAATAAACGCCAAGGTGGCGTTATCTTGGGAGGACAAATAGCACCGATATTTTTCAATACGGCTGAAGACTCAGGCGCACTACCGATTGAATTAGATGTTGCTAAGCTCAACATGGGTGATGTGATAAAAATCAAACCGTATGATGGCATCGTGCTGGATGAAAAAAATAATATTCTCGCTAAATTCAATCTGCGTCCTACTACGATGCCTGATGAAATAAGAGCCGGTGGTCGTATTCCGCTAATCATCGGGCGATCATTAACCGATCGCACACGCAAGGCCTTAGGCTTGCAGCCTTCCGACATTTTTTTACGTCCGGTTGCTCCTGCGGATTCAAACCAAGGGTTTACCTTAGCTCAAAAAATGGTTGGGCAAGCATGTGGAGTGTCGGGTGTACGTCCTGGAACTTATTGCGAACCTCGTATTACCACGGTGGGTTCACAAGATACCACCGGAGCAATGACTCGAGATGAATTGAAAGAACTCGCCTGTTTAGGGTTTTCAGCAGATCTTGTCATGCAAAGTTTTTGTCACACTGCGGCATATCCAAAACCTGTTGACATTAATTTACAGCATAGCTTACCCGATTTTATTCAAACACGTGGTGGTGTGTCGCTACGACCTGGTGATGGAATAATTCACTCATGGTTGAATAGAATGTTATTACCCGATACCGTTGGTACCGGCGGTGATTCACATACTCGTTTTCCTCTGGGAATTAGTTTTCCTGCAGGTTCTGGTTTAGTGGCATTTGCGGCGGCGCTAGGGGTTATGCCCTTGGATATGCCTGAATCGGTGCTTGTGCGTTTCAAAGGAAAAATGCAAACAGGCATTACCTTGCGTGACCTAGTTCATGCAATACCTTATATTGCGATTCAAAAAGGCTTACTCACGGTAGAAAAAGCTGCTAAGAAAAATATATTTTCTGGGCGTGTATTAGAGATTGAAGGCTTGGATCATTTAAAAGTTGAACAAGCTTTTGAATTAGCCGATGCCTCCGCAGAACGTTCTGCAAATGGCTGTACGGTGAAGCTAGGCATAGAGTCTGTGAAAGAGTACTTAAGGTCTAACATCACCTTGTTGCAGTGGATGATTGCAAATGATTATGCAGATGCGCGAACATTACAGCGGCGTATAGAAGGTATGCAGGCTTGGTTGTCAGACCCTTTACTTTTAGAACGCGATGCTGACGCTGAATATGCTGAGGTTATCGAAATTGATTTAGCTGAGATTACAGAGCCTTTGGTTTGTTGTCCGAACGACCCTGATGATGTTAAGCCGATATCAGCAGTAGCAGGAGAAAAAATTGACGAGGTGTTTATTGGTTCATGTATGACGAATATAGGGCATTATCGAGCTGCTGGAAAAGTACTTGATGATGTTGTCAATGTGCCCACACGTTTGTGGATAGCACCTCCCACTAAAATGGATCAACACCAACTCACCGAAGAAGGTTATTATTCCATATTTGGAAAAGCAGGTGCACGTATGGAATTGCCAGGTTGCTCTTTGTGTATGGGTAATCAGGCAAGAGTTAAGGATAATGCAACCGTCATGTCTACCTCTACACGTAACTTTCCCAATCGATTAGGTAAAGATGCCAATGTTTATCTTTCCTCGGCAGAGCTTGCGGCAGTTGCTGCACGTTTAGGAAGAATTCCAACGGTTGACGAATATCAGCAATACGTAGAAAAAATAGCACCTGTATCGGACAATATTTACCGTTACATGAATTTTCATGAAATGGAAGACTATGTGTCTGTTGCTGCAAAAGTGATACCGATCATTCCAGAGTTATAAATTTTGTAAAGAACACTACGCAATCAGGTTTATTCGCAGCAGGTCAGTCTATTTTGGCCCATTTTTTTGAATAAATTCGTTAAATAAAGCTCACTATTCGCCTCATTTAGTCGAAAAAATGGGTTCTAAATAACGTTCCTTCGCTACGATTTCTATTCTCGGATTGGTTCCTAGGTTGATGAGGTGCCAGCGTTAAATCTGATTCAATAAACGCAATGCTTCTTTTTGTATTTTTGCTCGTCCGAATAAAAACATCATTCGAGTTCCGCCTTTTTGTTTCCAAAGCACGGCTGAGCGCATTATTGCAAATAGTAAGGCGCGTATTTTGTTTGCATTTGCAGGGTTTGTTAAATGCATTTGTTCCCCTGATACGATAATTCGTGGTTTTAGAGTACTAATGGTTTCTGCATAGGTATCAGCAAGATTTGCAACAATGTTTTCATGGGTGATTGAAAAACTCTCAGTTTGCGCCTCGGCCCGTTCTATGCCAGCCCCCAATTTTGCAAAGAGTGTTTTATTTTTTGTGAGTTGTTTTTCTAGTACAATGATTCCTAGAACATAACGAGATATTTCCATATCACGTTCTTTATTTTCTCGATTAAACATTGTAGACATCATTCTTAATCCAGTTTCTAAATTGGCGATTCCACCATAGACATCTTCTGTAGATTTGGCATTTGAATTAATGATACTCTTAATTGCGGTTTCAAAGCCCGTGGTATCACATTGGCCTGTTCGTGCGACATCGCGGACTAGACTTCCGGCTTGAAACATACTCGCCATTGCGATTACTTTTTCTGTATAAGACATCTTATTTTATATTAACCTTATTGATATATTATTTCCGGTACTTTATCAATGACTCCGCCACCTAGGCAGTTGTCGCCATCATAAAACACAACATATTGACCGGGCGTGACTGCTCGTTGGGCTTGAATAAATTCAACAGTATAGCGGTCGTGCTCTACTGGAGTAATGATGCAGTCTTGGTCTATTTGTCGATAACGCGTTTTAGCACTACATTGTAATGGTAAAGAGGGCAATTCGCCCGAAATCCAATTTACCTCTATTGCCTCTAACTTGCTACTAAAAAGTAACGGATGATTGTGACCCTGGGCGATGACCAAGACATTTTCTTTTATGCGTTTACCTATGACGTACCAGGGTTCTTCACTTTCTGAGAAATTTAATCCACCGATTCCTAAGCCCTTACGTTGTCCTAATGTGTAATACATGAGTCCTTGATGGATGGCAATCACTTTTCCTTCGGGTGTTTGCATTTCTCCGGGTTGTGCGGGTAAAAACTGAGACAGAAATTGAGTGAAATTTTTTTCTCCAATAAAGCAAATTCCTGTACTGTCTTTTTTATCGTGGGTTTTAAGTTTCATGCTTTTTGCTAATTCTCGAACTTCTGGTTTTAGCATCTCTCCTAAAGGAAATAAGGCATGGGATAATTGCTCTTGATTGAGAGCATGGAGAAAATACGACTGGTCTTTATTGATATCTATTGCTTTTAATAAACTATATTTTCCGTTTTCTTCTGTGACTCTTGCATAATGACCGGTTGCAATTTTTTCAGCGCCTAAAGAGAGTGCTTCTTTGAGAAATACGTCAAATTTAATTTCTTTATTGCATAATACATCGGGGTTTGGTGTTCTACCGGCCTTGTATTCATCTAAAAAATGCGTAAAAACCCTGTCCCAATATTCAGGGGCATAATTGACAGAATGAAATTCTATCGCTAAAGTTTGACTAATTTTTTTTGCATCTTGCAGGTCTTGTGCAGAGCTGCACTGGTCTTCTTCGATTTGCAGATCAACCCAGTTTTTCATAAACATCGCGGAGACGTCAAAGCCTTGGTTTTTGAGAAGCAAAGCAGTGACTGAGGAATCTACGCCACCCGATAGACCGACTATAATTTTAGGAATGGAATTTTTCACGAATTGACAACAACGTTTATATATTTTTAAGGAGCTATTTTAGTTAGACGATCTTGATTATATCAACTAGGAGTCTGTCCGAGAATAGTCTCTTACAGTATTTGCAGAAGGAATATAAAGGACCAAATAAACTGGTTTTTCATGTAAATAGGGGTATTTAAGTGTAATTTAAAATAAGTAAGTAGTATTGGAAAACGTAATTGTTTAAAATTAGTGGCTTTTTGAACGTAAAATATATTAACACCCCCTCTAGGCATTAAAACATTATTATTTGGAGAAACTATGTCATATCAACATATTCAAGTTCCGGAAAACGGCGAAAAAATCACAATAAATGATGATAATTCGCTCAATGTTCCGGCCAATCCTATTGTCCCTTTTATCGAAGGTGATGGAATTGGTGTTGATATTACACCGGTGATGCGTGAAGTGGTTGATGCTGCTGTTAAGCAAGCCTATCAAGGAAAGCGTGGTATAGCTTGGATGGAAGTATATGCGGGTGAAAAGGCCACCACCGTGTACAACCGGGATACTTGGCTACCATCAGAAACTCTCGCTGCATTGAAAGATTTCTCTGTGGGTATTAAAGGCCCGTTAACAACCCCCGTGGGTGGCGGTATTCGATCGTTAAATGTGGCATTACGCCAGGAGCTTGATTTGTACACCTGTCTCAGGCCAGTGCGCTATTATGCGGGCACTCCGAGCCCGCTGAAAGAGCCAGAAAAAACCAATATGGTGATTTTTCGTGAAAACTCTGAAGATATTTACGCTGGTGTTGAGTGGGAGCAAGGGACTCCTGAAGTCAAAAAAATTATTGATTTCATGCAAAACGAGCTCGGAGTCAAGAAAATCCGTTTCCCTAATACCTCAGGTATTGGAATTAAACCGGTTTCTAGTGAAGGCACTTCCCGACTAGTAAGAAAGGCTATTCAGTACGCAATCGATAACGAGAAAGATTCGGTAACCTTGGTTCATAAAGGCAATATTATGAAATTTACCGAAGGTGCTTTTAAAAACTGGGGCTATGAACTCGCGAAAAAAGAATTTGGCGCAACTGAGATTGATGCTGGTCCTTGGTGTGTCATCAAAAACCCAAATACCGGTAGTGATATTATCATTAAAGATGTGATTGCCGATGCCTTCTTACAGCAAATTCTATTAAGACCCTCTGAATACAGTGTTATTGCCACATTGAATCTTAACGGCGACTATGTTTCAGATGCTCTTGCGGCACAAGTTGGAGGTATTGGTATTGCGCCTGGTGCGAATCTATCGGATTCTATTGCAGTGTTTGAAGCGACGCATGGAACGGCGCCCAAATATGCAGGTAAGAACCAAGTTAATCCTGGTTCACTTATTTTGTCTGCCGAAATGATGTTGCGCCATCTTGGGTGGATAGAAGCCGCTGACTTAATTGTGCAAGGAATGTCGGAAGCCATCGCGGCAAAAAATGTAACCTATGATTTCGCACGTCTAATGCCGGAAGCAAACAAAGTTTCGTGTTCTGCTTTTGGCGCAGAAATAATTAAGCATCTAAAGAGCAAGCCTGATTAGCGTAGATTTTTCGATCAAATGAGGCGAATAGCCGTCGCTATTTAATGTTGTGATCGAGAAATGTACGCAACCAGGCTTGTTCGCAGTAGTCTAGCCTGTTCTCGGACAGCCTCTTTGAGATGTTTAAAGCCTATTGTCGAAACTAAGCAGGGGCTTCCATGTCGGTTTCTAATGGTTCTTCATCATGACTGTGGGATCTGATTTTGACCGCTTGCAGGCCTCGCGGACCATCGATTAAGTCAAATCCTACTTTTTGGCCTTGTTTTAGTGTTTTATAGCCTTCCATTTCAATGGCGCTAAAATGCACAAATACATCGGTTCCTCCTCCTTCTGGGGAAATAAAACCATATCCTTTTGCGTTATTGAACCACTTTACTATCCCGCTAGTCATTGTAGTTTCTCCCTGCTATTTATGTTGCTTTCAGTCGTTAGCCATATTGTTATTATTGGCTAACGTAAGCAGCGGCTTCTTTATTAATGTTATTTTAACTGCAATGAATGACTAGAATACACTTTTCTAGAATAGTCAAGAGTTTTATTGTGTTTAAGTAAAACTATTATAAATTCCTTTATTTCTATAAGAGATATTTATAGGAGGCATAAACATCAGTATTTAGGTAAAATGAATCGTTCTTAACCGGGTTTCGGTTCTGCAAAATAACCGGGTTAGAACAAAGGCGATTGGCTTGAAAAGAGGTGTTTTCATCAATTTTGGGCTGTAATATTAAAAAAACATGTAATATGAATTAAACTAAATAGCGATGAGTGACGAAAAATACATTGAAGGCGATAGCGATCTAGATGTTCAGGAAGCTAAGCCGAAGCTTAAAAAGCCTCCCTTATACAAGGTAGTGTTGCTGAATGACGATTTTACTCCAATGGAGTTTGTTATTCGAGTACTGGAAGCTTTTTTTGGGCATAACAGGGAAAAGGCTACGCAACTTATGTTGCAGGTGCATAAAGAAGGTAAAGCGGTGTGTGGTTTGTATACCCGCGAAATAGCTGAGACCAAAGTCAATCAGGTATGTGAGTACGCTAAGCACAGTAATCACCCTTTAATGTGTACTATGGAGCAGGCTTAATCCCCCTGAAGTGAAACGATAATTATGATAAGCAAAGAACTTGAATTTACCTTAAATCAAGCTTTTAAAGAAGCGCGAGAGAAGAGGCATGAATTTGTAACGGTTGAACATTTGCTGTTAGCATTGGTAGATAATCCCGCAGCCTCAGTGGTGTTAAAGGCTTGTGGAACGGATATTACTTCTCTAAAAAACGAGTTATCTGTATTTGTTGATGAGACGACTCCTCATTTAATCGGTGAAGATGATAGGGAAACCCAGCCTACCTTAGGTTTTCAACGAGTACTGCAACGTGCAGTGTTTCAAGTCCAGTCTTCGGGAAAAAAAGAAGTCACTGGTGCCAATGTTTTAGTGGCTATTTTTAGTGAACAAGAATCCCAAGCGGTGTATTTACTGAACAAACAAAGCGTCACGCGCTTAGATATTGTTAATTTTATTTCACATGGCATATCCAAGGTAGCAGGCGAGGACGACTCCCATAGTATATCTCCTGCAGTGGAAGAGGAGGCAGGTGGTGAAACACCGGCGAAGAGTCCACTCGAAAGCTATGCTATTAATTTAAATGAACAAGCGAAAATGGGGAAAATTGATCCCTTGATAGGTCGCAAAGATGAAGTGGAACGTACTATTCAAATTCTTTGTCGGCGCAGGAAAAACAACCCTCTTTATGTCGGCGAAGCAGGGGTAGGAAAAACGGCTATCGCAGAAGGTTTGGCGAAAAAAATTGTTGACGGTGAAGTGCCTGAGGTTTTAAGCACGGGAGTCGTTTATTCATTGGATCTCGGCGCTTTGTTAGCGGGTACTAAATATCGTGGTGATTTTGAGAAAAGATTAAAAGCACTGCTTGGACAATTATTAAAAGAAGAAAATGCGGTTTTATTCATTGATGAAATTCATACGATTATTGGTGCTGGTTCTGCATCAGGTGGGGTGATGGATGCCTCTAACTTGATAAAACCAATGCTTGCATCAGGTCAACTAAAATGTGTAGGTTCTACCACTTATCAAGAGTATCGGGGAATTTTTGAAAAAGATCGTGCCTTAGCGCGACGTTTTCAAAAAATCGATGTAAACGAACCGAGTGTCGAAGAAACCATTCAGATTTTAAACGGGCTTAAATCGAGGTTTGAGGAGCATCATGAAGTTAGATATACCCGCCAAGCGCTAACCACTGCCGCAGAACTAGCCGATCGTTATATTACTGATCGGCATTTACCGGATAAGGCAATTGATGTTATTGATGAAGCAGGTGCTTTTCAGCGTTTATTAGCGCCGTCAAAACGTAAAAAGACCATTGGAATTCATGATGTCGAAGTGATTATTTCTAAAATGGCTAGAATTCCTCCGAAACAAGTTTCACGTTCTGATACTGAGTTATTGAAAAATTTAGATCGCAACCTCAAGATGGTTGTCTATGGACAAGATGCCGCCATTGAAAATCTATCAACTGCTATTAAATTGGCACGTTCAGGTTTAGGTAGTGAAGATAAACCGATAGGTTCTTTCTTATTTGCGGGGCCGACGGGCGTAGGTAAGACCGAGGTGACTCGGCAGTTGGCTCTTGCTTTAGGTATTGAGCTTATCAGGTTTGATATGTCTGAATATATGGAGCGTCATACGGTCTCTCGCTTGATTGGAGCGCCACCAGGCTATGTAGGCTATGACCAAGGTGGATTACTGACAGAAGCTGTTAATAAGGCACCACATGCTGTTTTGTTGCTGGATGAAATTGAAAAAGCACATCCAGATGTTTTCAATTTATTGTTACAAGTCATGGATCATGGAACGTTAACGGATACCAATGGTAGAAAGGTAGATTTTCGTAATGTCATTATCGTAATGACCACGAATAGTGGTGCTGAGCAAATTTCACGTGCCTCGATTGGTTTTACAGAGCAAGATCATTCTGCGGACAGTGGCGAAGTGATTAAACGAACTTTTAGCCCGGAGTTTCGTAACCGCCTCGATGCAATCATTAATTTTGAAGCGCTCAATACCCGCGTAATTGTCAGCGTTGTCGATAAATTATTAGTCGAGCTTGAGGTTCAGTTAGATCAGAAAGGCGTTACCATTGAAATTGATGACAATGCGCGTAATTGGCTAGCAAGCAATGGTTATGATAAGACAATGGGAGCAAGGCCTATGGCGCGCTTGATTCAAGAGCAGATCAAAAAACCGTTGGCCAATGAGTTGTTGTTTGGAGAGCTTGATCGAGGTGGAAATGTGAAAGTCACTAAAAAAGATGATGCTCTTTCATTAACCTATGAGCCAAAAAAAGAAAAAGTGGTATAGATGTTGAATTAAAAACCTAGAAAAACAATAATCTCTAACGACAAAAAACCGACTCAATAAAACGATTGAGTCGGTTTTTTTGTTTGTATGAATGACTCATTTGGCGCGATAAACAATACGGCCTTTACTAAGATCGTAAGGGGTTAATTGGATAGTGACTTTATCGCCAGTTAAGATTCGGATGTAGTTCTTTCTCATTTTTCCAGAGATATGAGCGGTAACAACGTGGCCGTTCTCTAGTTCTACGCGAAACATCGTATTTGGTAACGTGTCAATGACCGTTCCTTCCATTTCAATGTTTTCTTCTTTTGCCATATTAGCTTCTTTTCTACACCTTTTGCTGAAATCGATTTTGTTAAAGGGGCGAAATTATACCTAGGTATAATTGATAAGACTAGAAACAAAGTCACTCAATTCATAAAAAAAATTAAAACTATATGAAAATAAGGAATAACAGCTTGTTATTAATGAATATTATCCCTGTGATTAGATCTGAATCAGTTCTGTCGTAAATACTCTCTAGCATATTTCTTGAATAGTGGTTTAGCCCAACCCATCTGGAGTTATAAATGTCAAAAATTACTGCGTTCCATATAACCAATGATGAGCAAACAGTGGGCTTATTACGGAAAGCAGGAATGAAAGGATTATACTTAGCCTGGAAAGATCCATTATATGAAGGACCTGTTAGTAAAGACAATTTAGAATTACGTACCTCAAGCAGAGCGGATTATTTTTCTCAGCAGGGGTGGGGCGATAAACAGTCATTGTTAGCTCATTTTCAGGGTCGAAATAGTCAGCTACAACAAATTTCTCGATATAAAAAAGTAAGCTTATGGTTTGATCGCAATATGTACAATCAGCTGCAATTGATTGAGCTTCTCGATTGTTTGTCTCAATCCCCAGATATTCCTTTATTCATGATCGATGTATCAACGATAGCTCATCGTGAAAATCTGCTTAACTTGGAAAAATTGTCGGTTGCAGATATAAAATCGCTCTACCATGATGAAACTGAAATAACGGTCAATCAGCTGAGTATTGCGATTGATGCATGGCGATGTTTCGCAGCGCCAGATCCGAGGTCTTTGCTACAATTTAGACGCCAAGATATGAGCACTATGCCCTTTTTATTCGACGCTATAAAAAGACTCCAGCAGCAATATCCATCAATTCTGAACGGACTATCGAGAACCCAGCGCCAAATTCTAGATGTTGTGGACGGGTATCCTGAAATAAGCGTTCAAAATGCTTTTGAGAAGGTGCAAGCGATGGAAGAAAGTCCTTTTTTAAGTGGCGCAATGTTTTGGATGGTGTTGAAAGAATTATCCCGATGCGAAGTGCCTGCGCTGGAAATATGGAAGCAAGAGGATGCTAAAATATCTTCCTCTAAACAAAATCTGGAGGAGTTATTCCCCATTTGCTGCTTAAAAATAACAGCCACGGGGAAGAAAGTACTCAGATACCATCTAGACTGGTTGCAAATCAATGGGATTAATCGCTGGATCGGTGGTGTGCATTTGCAAGATGGTAATATTTGGCGCTATGATCCTAAACGACGTCAGTTAGTTAATACTTTTGCCTAGGAGGTCTGTTCTCAGACAGCCTTCAGAAGTTGTTAGTTTGTCAATGTTTTGAGCAAGCCTTCTATGCATCGAAACTTATCCGTTATTTCTGCAAAATCACGAATGATTTTTAGTTTATTTTGTCCGTCTAGTTGGTATTGTTTGGGCCTGGTTTGTATGAGTTGAATGATTTTCATAGGATCTATGCTTGGGTTTTCTGCAAAAACGATGCGACCCCCTTTTAGATGCATATCTATTTTGATAATACCCAATGGGTTAGCTTTTAGTTTTATTTCGGTAATATGAATTAAATTTTTTGCATGTTCTGGTAATAGGCCAAAACGATCAATCATTTCAACTTGTAGTTCTCTTAGCTCTTCGTTTGTTTTACAGCTTGCTATACGTTTATAGATGGTCAACCGAATATGGACATCTGAAATATAGTCTTCGGGTAGCAATGCTGGAATTCCAAATTCTATTTCTGCACCATGATCAAGTGGTCTATCGAGTTCTGGTTGTTTACCCTCTTTGAGTGCTTGGACGGCTCTTGAGAGTAAATCGTTATACATATTAAATCCAACCTCCTGGATTTGTCCGCTTTGTCCATCACCTAACAATTCGCCAGCTCCACGAATTTCTAAGTCATGTGATGCAAGCATAAAACCCGCACCAAGATCTTCAAGAGACTCAATCGCTTCTAAACGTTTAATCGCATCGGGTGTGAGTGATTTTTTGTGCGGTGTTAACAGATAAGCGTAAGCGCGATGATGTGAGCGGCCTACACGTCCTCGTAATTGATGCAACTGCGCCAACCCGAGTTTATCTGCTCGATTTATAATGATTGTATTAGCCGTTGGTATGTCAATGCCACTTTCTATAATAGTAGAAGCGACTAAGACATTAAAACGACGATGATAAAAATCCATCATCACTTGTTCTAGTTCTTTTTCAGCCATTTGACCATGGGCAAATTCAATCTTGGCTGCAGGCAGAAGTTCACTTAACTCGCGCGTCATTTTTTCTATCGTGGCGACATCATTGTGGAGAAAGTAAACCTGTCCACCGCGTTTTATTTCACGCAGAAAAGCTTCTTTTATCGTTGAGTTATCCCAAAGCGTTACAAATGTTTTTACCGCGAGTCGGTGTGCCGGTGGTGTGGCAATGATGGATAAGTCACGCAAGCCTGACAGTGCCATGTTCAAAGTACGAGGGATGGGTGTTGCTGTCAAGGTAAGCATGTCTATACCGCTATACTTTGCTTTTATTTTATCTTTTTGGCGGACGCCAAAGCGTTGTTCTTCATCGACAACGATTAAGCCCATGTCCTTAAATATAACGCTCTCCTGAATAAGTTTATGCGTGCCTATAATGATATCGACATTCCCACTTGCTATGCCTTTTAATATAGCGTCTTGCTCCTTTTTTGAATTAAAACGAGACAATACCTCAATACGAAAAGGCCAGTTTGCGAATCGATCTTGAAAATTACGATAATGTTGTTGGGCTAACAGGGTGGTAGGGACTAAAACGGCGACTTGCTTATTATTATCAACGGCGACGAATGTCGCGCGCATTGCTACTTCAGTTTTACCAAAACCAACGTCTCCACAAACAACGCGATCCATGGGTTTTTCCAGTTCCATATCGTTTAATACAGAATCAATGGCAGATTCCTGATCGGGTGTTTCTTCGAATTGAAAAGCACCAGCAAAGGCGCTGTATTCTTCGCGTTGAATTCTAAATTTTATGCCTTTCGCCGCCGCACGTCTGGCATATACATCTAAAAGCTCTGCCGCAACATCACGTACTTTTTCAGCTGCTTTGCGTTTTGCTTTATCCCATTGCTCCGATCCTAAGCGATGAAGCGGTGCTTTTTCTGGATTGGAACCTGAGTAGCGATTGATTAAATGTAGCGATGCAACGGGTACGTAAAGCTTGTTATCGTCTGCATATTCTAAGGTTAGAAATTCCGCTTTTGATCCGCCGACTTCCAATATCTGCAAGCCTAAATAGCGACCTACACCGTGATCTTGATGAACAACCGCAGCGCCTACCGTCAATTCTGTTAAATTTTGAATGATGGTATTGCTATCACGTCCTGGTTTTTTTCGTCTTCGACGCTGCGAAACTCGATCTCCGAAAATTTGAGCTTCGGAAATTACCACAATATCTGGGTTTGTTACCCATAGGCCATTTTCTAATGGTGCTATTGTTATCGCTAGCTTTGCACTTCCGTTAACAAAATATTGCCAATCATCGGCTAATCTAGGTTGGATATTATTATCTTTTAGCATTTCTAATAATGCTTCACGCCGACCCTCACTCTCGGCAGCAAATAAAATCCTACCTTCGTATTTATTAATAAACTCAACAAGATTTGAGGCCGCATTTTCACTCTGCGGGTTGAATAATAGTAAAGGTGGTTTTTTAGAGCTAAAATTATAATAGTTTTCCTGCTTTGATAAGACCGGGGTGTGTTCATAATTTTGCAGTATTAATTGTGAATATTTCCCAACTAAACCGGAGACTTCAGCGGAAGTTAAAAATAGCTTGTTGGGCTCAAGAATAGCGCGTTCTATATCATGTCGTCGTTGCTCATAGCGTTCTTGGGCTTCATTATGAAATGTTTTTGTAATACTATCGAAACCCTCAAACGATAGAAATAAAGTATTTTTTGGCAGATAATCAAATAAGGTTTCTGTTGTATTAAAAAATAAGGGGAAGTAGTATTCAATCCCATTGGGTAAAATACGATTACTAACATCTTTGTAAATGCTGCTGCGCTGAGGATCACCTTCAAAGGTTTCTCTGTATTCTTGCCTAAACTGCTGAATGGCTTCTTTGGTAAATGGAAATTCTCTGGCTGGAAGTAACTTTATAGATTCAGTTTGTGATGTGGTAATTTGTGTCTCTGGATCGAAGAAACGAATGCTTTCCACTTCGTTATCAAACAGATCTATGCGAATAGGCACATTACTCCCGGTCGGAAATACATCCATTATGGATCCACGAACGGCGAATTCTCCATGTTCCATTACTTGTGACACGCAGGTATATCCACTGTGTTCAAATGTAATTCTCATCTGTTCGAAATTTAAGAAGTCGCCGACCGCTAACAGGATGGTGTTTTGTTGTAAAAATTCTCTCGGTGGTAGGCGCTGCATTAACATTGCTGCGGTGACAATTAAGCATCCACGCGTAATACTAGGCAAGCGGTAGAGTGTTTCTAAGCGTTGTGCAATGATGTCTTGGTGTGGAGAAAAGACATCATAGGGTAATGTTTCCCAGTCTGGAAATGGAAGAATTGAATGCGCAAATGTTTCATTCGCAAAAAACTTTAATTCAGTTTCTAAACGATATGTGCCAGCCATATCTTCAGTGATGATGACGATAGGGCCGGTTGTTTGCTCAATAACCTTACTAATCAATAAGCCAGTGGCCGCACCATACAAAGAACCCATATGTAGGTGTTGCTTATTCGAACTGGGCAGAGTAGGGTTAAAAACACTACTAGTGTGGACGTTCTCTGTTGTAATAAAGGTTGACATATCAATACTTCTAGAAATAATTTGGCGGCGCATTATCCCACATTTGAAATTAAGATTTAACTGATAATCTTAAAATCCATAGTTGAAGTATGTATTTGTGACGGTATAGCTAGAGGCGTAGGGGCGCGAAATAGCGAGGGTGATTCCA
>JALUUH010000226.1 GCA_027021445.1 Gammaproteobacteria bacterium | reverse complement strand
GAAATATCCCGGACTCACAGAATGAAATAATATTTTACCCCATATTATGTTATGGGTACATCTTGAGAAACTGGCGCTCAGAGTCCGGCATTCAGAGGAGAGGAGAAAATTTATGAAAACTTCTTCGATCACGCGTAATTCGTTAATTATGAGTATTTGTCCACAATAAATGGGAAAATAATTATTGAGGCTGTCATTCATCGGCAAGCGATTATCTTCTCTTTCCGCCACTCAAGAGGATTTAGTTTCTCTCCCTTCAAGATGGTTTCCATAATTTCATTGCTTGATACAACTACAAGGTCTTTGGGAGCATATTTTAAAAGCCTGTGGCCGGGGTTATCAAGTTCCACAAAAATTTCAGCTTTTAAATTTGCCTTTCTCACACGTGACGGCCGTGTGAAGCGTTTTTACGTCGGTCACAGCCGTATATTCGCATAAAACAATATGGTTTTTTGACTTGGGCCGCACCATGCCGCGTTTACGGCGATCCTGCACTGATTCGGCTATAACGGCAATTGTATTAACGTATATGTAAAAGTCGGAAATTATTGTAAGCATGGCAGGAATGCGGCCCGGAGTTGTAACCGGCACTATGTCGCCGTAACCGACGGTTGGAGAAGTGATAACCCACTACCACAGCGTGTCGAAGTATTTTTTGACTGACAGGTTGCCGTCAAGCTCAAAAAAGGTAAACAGCAGGGAGTTGACAAGAAGACTTATCAGCAGCACTGCCAGCAATAATTTTATGCGGCTTTTCATGAGTTTAATTCTATTCCGATCCGGTGAACTTATATCAGGCAAACAGCACAAGTCATAGGTCTGCAACAATCATATGCATCAATAAACTGTGCTGAATGATTATTTATAATCATTCAGGCGGTGAAAAACTCAATTCGTTCACAGTTCATTGACGTATTTCCGACTGATTCCTGGAAGTAAGAGAAGTTTGCCAAGGGGAAAATGGTGGCGGTGCAGGGACTTGAACCCCGGACCCTACGGATATGAGCCGTATGCTCTAACCAGCTGAGCTACACCGCCTGAGACCGGAAACTTTACAAAACGAGCGGCCGATTGTCAAGGAAAATGACTTCTGGTGTCTCCCCATTTTTTCGGGTTCATTTTAGAAAAGGCTAGGAATAATCAATAGTTATGATCAGTTAAAGGTAGGATCGGGCATTCCTTTTTGATATAATGGTTTCGACAAAAAAATCAATCATATCAAGGAGATGCCCGATGAGTAATGATACAAAAATCAATCATAAATTGAAAGTAAAGATTTTAAATCATGTAAGAGGCCTTCAGAGAAATATCACAAAACCCCGGTTTAAATTTGTCTGTGAGATGACCTACGGGATTTTATCATCGGAGAGCGTTCTTTTGTCGTCAATAGGAAGGAGCCTGAAAGAGCCTTTAAATCTGCATCAGACGGAAAAGCGATTGTCACGGCAAGTCCAGAGTGAAGGGCTTTGGAAGGAGATCGAGAGCTACAATATAGGCATAGCCTCGCGCTATTTGCGTAACGGCATGGTAGCGGCAGTCGATCTGGGTGATTTGGCCAAGCCTTTAGGAAACTGTTTTGAAAGGCTTGCAACAGTGCGTGGGGAAAAGAGGCCTTATATCCTCAAGAGATTGTAAGGAAGATGAACCTGAGACATAAAGAAACCCTGCCTCGAACTGAAGAGTGGAAGAATCCCCTGAAGGTGACCTATGGTATTACCACCGTTCGTCTGCCTGATTGTCCTGAGTTGAAATTAAGGCTGATAGGGGTAAAAGGTTTCGGGAAGGAGCCGATGGTACTTCTGACAACAGAGGATCTGCGAGGGAAACGGCAGGCATTAAAGGCGATACGGCAATATCTGGATCGCTGGGCCGTAGAGGAAGCGTACCGGTTTGAGAAAGAGGGACTGAACCTTGAATCTATATGCGTAAGAAGGCTGACCGGATTCAGGAATATAGTCAGCCTTGTGAACCTCGCTTTTTCATTTATCGCCATAGAGCTGATTGAGAAAGGCGGAAAGGTAACGGAAGCGGTCAGAGCAAAGGCTAAGAGGCTGAAGCCGAAGAAGAGGATAAGGTTCCACTTTTACACATTGCTCAAAGGTATCTCTGCCTGCCTGAAACAGGCAAAAGAAGGTTTGTACAAGATGCTCAGGGGCAAGCCGACATTGCCGGATACGCCTCAGTTATGCCTGAAACTCAATACGTCAGGGATTATACACCGAAAAAATGGGGAGACACCAGAACTATTTTTATTCTTGCCAATTAATTCGCTATAGATGTATAGTATCATTGTTAATTTGTACCTGATTCGTAATAACCGATAATCTACGGTTTAAATCGAACATATTTGTTGCCATCATACCCACTGTTCAACAACAAGCGCCTCGCACACTTGACAGCATAAATAATTTTAAACTTAACGGCTGTTTCCGGATGGGACAACTAATAAAACGCTATTCATTCCGGTTTTGGAGAAATGAAATATGGCGCAAAAAAACTGTTGGGAAGTCGAGAATTGCGGTCTGCAGCCTGGAGGTGAAAGGGTTGGAGAATTAGGAGTATGTCCCGCCGCCGAACCTTCCGATTACGATGGGATAAACAGGGGAACGCACGGCGGCCGGTTCTGCTGGGCTATCACAAACACCCTTTGCGGAGGAAAGCCGCAGGGCACATTTGCACAAAAATTAATGACCTGCCTTGATTGCGAATTTATGAAACAAGTTCATGAGGAAGAGGAGCGCAACTTTGTCCTGAGTCCCAAAGACGCCGAGGCATGATCATCATGCAACGCATGACCTGATAAACCTCCGGCATAAACATACTCATAAATTCTAATCCCCTGTAAACAAAATCCTTTTCTTCTTGCAAATTGACAAAAACGGGACATATAATTCCAAACTTGAACCGGAGCTGTCAGCAACCTGAACATGTCGACATCTGTTACTATTAATAATATTCTCGATAACAACTTATTGGCTCTTTTTGCTATATCGGTTCCAACCACATCATGAAAGTTCTTGTTACAGGATCTTCAGGATTGATTGGCTCAGCGCTTGTCGAATCCTTAACTGCCAATGGACATGCAGTGATAAAGTTGTTACGCGATGAATCTCCGGGAAACACACCTTTTTGGGAACCGGAAAATAGTGTAATAAACATGGCCGGAGTTACGGATATTGACGCCGTTATCCATTTAGCAGGTGAGCCTGTCGCTGAAGGCAGGTGGAACTCAAACCGGAAGGCGCGCATTCTGAAAAGCCGCGTGGCCGGGACAAGATTGATAACGGAATTTTTTGCAAAGTCCGATCCCAAACCAAAGGTTGTAATCACAGCGTCAGGTGTGGGTTTCTATGGGGATTGCGGCGAAGACATGGTCGATGAAAAGTCAGGCCGCGGAAAAGGCTTCTTGGCGGAGGTAGCTGAACAATGGGAAGAAGCTGCCCTTCCGGCTTCTGATGCCGGTATTCGGCTGGTTAATATTCGACTCGGCATGGTATTGAGTTTATCAGGAGGAGCTCTTAAAGAGATGATTCTTCCTTACAAGTTGGGATTAGCAGGGATTATCGGCAACGGCAAGCAATATATGAGCTGGATATCTATTGACGATGTGGTGGAAATTATTCAATTTATAATGAATAATCAATCAATTCGAGGCCCCGTCAATCTTGTCTCCCCCAATCCGGTGACCAATTATCAATTTACCGTAACGTTAGGCGCTGTTTTGCATAGACCAACAATTTTTAGAATGCCCGCATTAGTCGCGCGACTGGCATTTGGTGAAATGGCCAAGGAACTGCTTCTGTCCAGTACACGGGCAGTACCGGAAAAGCTGACCGGATCGGGCTACAGGTTTCGTTATCCGTCCCTGAGAGAAGCGCTTGAACATTTGGCAGGTTCGTGAGAAGCGGGAGTCATTGTTCGGCGGAATCAGAGATCTGCTCTATTTTTAATATTCCTATCGTCATTCATAAATTGCACCTCCTCATTTAAAAAGGATCTATCAATTGAGAAGAAAAGAAAAAGAGATCAAAGACAGGATGGAGCTTGCCGAGATAATAGAACAGGGTAAAATATGCAGGCTTGGTCTATCTCAAAATAATGTCCCGTATATTGTTCCCATGAATTATGGTTTTATTGGTAACAACCTGTATTTCCACTCTGCAAAAGATGGAAAAAAACTTGATATTATCAAAAAGAATAATTATGCATGTTTTGAGATAGAGATTGAAACGAAAATCATTAAAGCGGAAAAGGCATGTAACTGGGGGATGAGGTATAAAAGTATAATCGGCTATGGTCATATTGAAGAAGTGTCTGAAAGGAAGGAAAAGAAATATGGATTGTTGTCTTTGATGAGACAATATGATAAGAACCGGGACTGGATATTCGATGATGACGGTTTTAACAAAACACTGGTACTTAAACTTACAATAGAACAGATGTCCGGGAAGACCTCGGGATATTAAAAACTTAGACAAATCAAATGCCATTAATATTACCTTTCGCCGGCCTGAGACCGGCCGACGGGCGCGCTGCAGATGTCGCCGCCCCACCCTACGACGTATTAAATACCGAAGAAGCCCGATCACAGGCGAAGACCAGACAATGGAGCTTCCTTCATGTATCCAAACCTGAGATCGACCTGCCGCCGGGGACAAACCCGTATGGTCCGTCGGTTTATGAAAAGGGCAGAGACAATTTTCTCCGTATGATAAATGAAGACGTGCTTGTAAGGGATGAAACCGACTGTCTCTATATCTACAGGCTTACGATGGGGACCCATACCCAGGTCGGATTGGTTGCAGCGGCGTCAGTTGCCGCCTACGACCAAAACCGCATACGCAAACACGAACTCACCCGTCCCGACAAGGAGGATGACAGGGTGCGCCATATCGACGCCCTCAATGCCCAAACCGGCCCTGTGTTTCTTACCTATCGTCACAACGACTACGTAGACGGCATAGTGGCGGGTATCACCGGTTCGGAACCTCAAATCGATATCACAACCACCGATGATGTTCAACATACCCTCTGGGCAGTATGGAACGCCGAAACCGTGCGGGCATTAACCAGTGCCTTCAACGGCATCGATTATCTATATATCGCAGACGGCCACCACCGTTCGGCTGCGGCTTCCAGAGTCGCAAAAATGCGGGCCGAAACGATTGCCGATCAAACATGCGAGAAAAGTTACAACTATTTTCTCTCAGTAATATTTCCCGACAATCAGACCAGAATCCTGGATTACAATCGGGTTGTGCGGGACCTCAACGGATTGTCACCCCAAAAGTTCCTGAAACAGATCAGCGAGCGTTTTCATATTTATGTCAAGGAAGGCCCGGTAAAACCGGATGCTA
>JALUUH010000225.1 GCA_027021445.1 Gammaproteobacteria bacterium | reverse complement strand
GCTGGGGGTGAGGCGGAGGGGATACTTCCTGCCCTGGTGTATTACGGTGTGGCCGGCGTTGGGCCCAACTCCAGCCCTGGCTATTACGTCCGGCTTGTCCTTCATGCACAGGTAGCTTATTACCTTACCCTTGCCCTCGTCTCCCCACTGGCCGCCTACCACAATGGTTACCACTCAACCACCT
The DNA here is from genome assembly GCA_027021445.1 of Gammaproteobacteria bacterium. GTDB lineage: Bacteria > Pseudomonadota > Gammaproteobacteria > S012-40 > S012-40 > JALUUH01. Next base: position 902 of record JALUUH010000225.1, on the reverse strand, counting down.
CACTCAGAAAAAGCATGCTGAAGAGTTGAAACCAGAGTTTATAAGGTTTATGGCATGGCGCAGAGGGGGCAGCGCCTGGGGGATGATTGCAACTGTGCAGTGGTTTGCAATACCGTTGAATGGAGATATTTCAACCCTGCTACATTAGGGCTGATTCTGACCCGAGAGAGGCACGCTGGTGATAATGGAAGTTTCAGCTTTCAATCCTACCTTAGGCGGGGGGAATCCTACTGCAAAAGCCTATCTGGAGTTTAATAGCCATGGCAGGCAGGTGTATGGTATGGATGCCGCGGTGGGCAGGAGTATAGATAGGAATATCAGGAAGCTCCACCCTGAGGACCAGGAGGATGCCAGGAGACTGGTCAGGGAGCTGTTAGCCCAGGGCTACAGTCCTGCCAGAGTGCTGAAGTACCTGACCACCTTGGTGAGCCTCAGCAGGCAGTTTAAAAAGCCCCTGAGGGAGCTGACCGAGGAGGACGTTAAGGAGTGGGCGGGGTGGCTGAACACCACCAGAGACTACAAGGAGTGGACGAAGTACGACCTGATGACCATACTGCGCAGATACCTGCGGTGGCTGGGCAAGGGGGACATGGTGAGCTGGCTCAAGCCCAGGCTACCCAGGAACAACACCACCCCCGAGGAGGTGCTGACCGAAGAGGAGATTAAGCGCATGGCAGAGGCAGCCTACACCACCAGGGACAGAGCCTTCGTGCTGGCTCTCTATGAATCAGGGTGCAGAATCGGGGAGTTTTTGCCCTTAAAGCTCAAGCACGTGAGCTTTGACAGGCACGGTGCTGTGCTCAGGGTTACGGGGAAGACAGGCGACAGGCGGATAAGGCTGGTAGCCTCAACCCTGCCCCTGCAGGAGTGGATAGAGGAGCACCCTGGCAAGGACGACCCCG
>JALUUH010000224.1 GCA_027021445.1 Gammaproteobacteria bacterium | reverse complement strand
AAACGCGCAGCACCACCTTATTTATTTCATCAAACACATTTTCACAATCCGCTCGGTCTCGGTAATGCTGTACCACGGTAATCAGGTCATTTTCTAAGCTCGTCACCAATACTGAATACTCGTAGAGCTTCATATCTTCCGGCCCATCAACAAAGGTGAGTTCTTTTTGTTGTTGTCCAGATACCGACTCCAGTGCCATTATATTTCCGTTTGAGACTCGACGACGAACAACCACGACGCGTCTTTCTTTTTCCCAACTGTGCAGTTGTAATTGATCCGATTTAGCTTCCCATCCTTCGTTAAAATAAGTCCATTCGCCTAAGCAATGATGCTTGTTTATCAGGGCTTTTACGTTTTTTGATTTCTTGAGCTTAAACAAATAATCTTGATTGATCTCTTCGAGTTCATTCATCACTCGGTTACTTCCCCAATCACAATCTCCGCGCACAAAGGTGGGTCGCTGTTCAATCGGTAATTGATTAAGGATCGTTAGCAAGCCCGGTAACGAATGGGCTGATTGCGCTTGATCGCCTGCTTGTACTTCAACGTCTAACACTAAGCGCAAATTAGCAATCATATAGGTGTGGTATGTGTGAGAGGGTCGACCGGGTTTATGTGGGTTGTAGCCAACCATGGTCTTACCCCGGTTTCACGCATACTCAGTTATGCAACAAGTTGTTTTTCAAAGTCTACCGGTGATTGGTAATCAATGTAAGAGTGTTTTCGTTGCCGGTTATAAAATATTTCAATGTAATCAAAAATAGCGGAGCGTGCTTCATCACGAGTTCGATAGTCATCATGGTGAACTTGCTCAACTTTCAAACTATGGAAGAAACTTTCCATCGGTGCATTATCCCAACAATTTCCTTTTCGACTCATGCAAATTCCAATAAAGACACCCATCAAAAAAATATAAAATACCCATAAAATAAAAAGCCTGCTTAAACCTATTCCTCGAAGATATGGGGTGAGAAGCTTATGTTTCTTGCCAGACAAGGAAAAAATCGGATGTTTTCCAGCAAACAACCCGCTTTTCTGGATCGCGAGCAACAGAAGACCTTCGCCTGTTACTCAGACGACCTGAAAA
>JALUUH010000223.1 GCA_027021445.1 Gammaproteobacteria bacterium | reverse complement strand
CAAAAAGATGAAGAAAGCGGCATGAAAATCAAACCCGATACACCTTAACTCAGCCGCAAACCTGTTCGGAAAAGCAGGACCACTTCACCTCTCAGTTTCAGAATTCTAAGTTGCTTAGGAAAAGTTCTATGCACTGGCTGTCATAAATGCCCATTTCGACAAGTGTGTTAATATAACTAATCGAAGAAACGTCTTTGTCGATGAATGCAACCTCGTTCCACGGAATGGCAGACGAAATATCTTCCAATTGGCCAGTGGATAAGTACATTGGATTTTGGCAAATATTTCCAAGTAAAAACAATACATTGTGCATATCTATGTCTGCTACCGGTACTTCCGCGCGCCTATTGATATCAGCCCCATTTATCAAAAGGCTTTCGAATAGGCGAATAAGAGAGTCATTCAATGAAGCGCTGTTTTCTGCTGAAAAACCTACAATTGCATCGAGTAATATGTTATCTTCTGACGTGCCTAAATCAGCTCCGGCCCCAACCAATAGATTTGAAATAGAGTATTTTTGATCAACCATAGTTTCCCATAGTGCTGTTCTCCCGTGCTCTCCCAATGTGTCTAAGTCAATGTCTTTGCGTAATAAACACTCTATCTGATTCAAATTATCTAACTTAATGATATTAAAGACATTTTGCTCTGAAATTGAACAATTATGACTTTCGGCGTTAGCGCCAAAGGGGAAGGTAAATAGAAAAACCCCAAAGCAGAATTTCATTAATTTTGTTGTCATTTTGTCCATTCCTATCTCACCTCAAATGTCACAACTTCAAACTTCGCGACCTAACGTCCCGCCGTAAAACAGCGCTACACCGTTGCCCACACGCCCAAAACCCGTGCCGTCATCATAGGCGAGGTTGATTTCGGTAATGCCCCACGCGGCGAGGGTTTTCAGCTCGGTCCCGTCACCCGAGAGTGTCCGACCTTCTGTGTATGAGTAAATTGGTCCATGCTTCACCACTGAAGGAGCATAAAGACAATGACGATATCAAAAGAACTGCTAGACGAGCTGCTGAGCGGCGTAGAAAAGCCGGAGGATTTCTTCGGCGACAAGGGCTTGATGAAGGAGCTGAAGGTCCGGTTAATGGAACGGATGCTTG
>JALUUH010000222.1 GCA_027021445.1 Gammaproteobacteria bacterium | reverse complement strand
TTTCCACTGGTTCAGTATAGCTCTTGAGTGTGATGCTATGAGAACATGGCCTCTTTTGCCATTTTGCTCGAAGTCTGCAGCAAGCTTCTGTATGGCCATCAACCCTACAAGGGTTTTTCCGGTTGCAGTTGCCATCTCGATTATCCCCTTGCAGTTGTTTCTGCACCAGTGGCTAAAGGCAAGTTCCTGATGCACCCACGGCTTTAAAAGAACAACAGGGAGATTTACAACCCTGCGAATCAGTTCGTCTCTGTAAGTATTCTTTAACGTTTTGGCGATTCTTACAAATTTCCGAATTGCGTCATCTGAAGAGCCTGCTACTTCAGAGAATAACTCAAGAATGAATATCGCACTTCCAGGATCGAAGAAGTATCCAAGCCTATCGATAAAGTCAGCAGACATGTTTATCTCTTTCGATCTGAGCAACTTCTTGAAAAATAACAGGATCGGCTTTATTTCGGCTACACCGACATAACTATCTGGTTTATCGGATATTTGCTGATTCAAATGCCACAACAGATCCCTAAAATCATTAAATTGCTTTTTTAATGAAAGTGGGTCGAATTTGGCTCCAATGGAACCTAATCGTTCTTCCAGAACGTTGGAAAATAACTCGTAAAAATAATTCTCAGCTTGTTCGTGTTCCTCTTGATACGTTAGACCTCTCAGGACGGGCTCGTATATTTTGTAGGTTTTGTAATATTGATAGATCAGCAATACGTCATCCAAAAGTGCGAGGGCACGTATTGGGTCTGAATGTTCCAATTCATCTCTATAAAATTGTTTAAAAGGATAATTGTCCGAATATAGGGGGTCAATGGATGAATAATAGCCTCTTTCACATTTTTCGCAATACAGTGAGCCTGGTGAAGCATCCCTAATCTGACATTTGGCACACTTCACAATTTTACATTTTTTCATAGAAGATAAAATATTTTTGTTTTTGCTCAATATTCAATCAATAAAACAAAAACAGGTTGTTTGGCTAAATATAGCTTTCACAAAATGGAAATATAGAATACCAAAAAGCAATGGAGGAAACGAGTTACATAACTTCAAGAGAGTGAGTTATGATCACTCTGGATTTTGGCGAAAGCCGTGACAACTTGAGT
>JALUUH010000221.1 GCA_027021445.1 Gammaproteobacteria bacterium | reverse complement strand
AATAGCCGACCCAGAAAATGCCTGGGATTTAAAACCCCCTATGAGGTTTTTGAAGAGCTAACGAATATTAATGAAAAAACATTAACCGGTTATGCACTTATGACTTGAATTCAGGACTGTTAAAAATAGATGTTTCTTTGGTTAAGAATATCTAGCACAAGTAGCGAACAAGTATCAACCAAATTAAGAAAGTCGATGTAGTTCCAAAATCATTATGCTCTGTTCAAAAAAAATCCGAAATTTTTTTATAGCGACAACGATAAGATGTATATTTTGACACGCTTCGTAGGGTATCTTGATCATAATGTATCCAGTGGCAACTGTTAGCGCAGCAACCAAGTATTTATGATTTACCCCTGAAACTCACTAGAAAATATAGTAAAATTATAAGCTATGCCAGCGATATTGAGAATTGGCCCCTTTCGTTTCTTCTTTTACAGTAATGAAAGTGGTGAGCCAGCACACATCCACATACAACGAGACAAGATGCTCGCTAAATTCTGGTTAACACCTGTTGCATTAGCCAGTTCTACGCGTTTTTCCCCTAAAGAATTAAGAAAGGTGGAAGCATTGGTTATTGAAAATAAAGACATATTATTGGAGGCCTGGAATGAGTACTTTAGCCATTGAGTTACACCCACAAGCTCACAACGTCATTTGCACAGATGCTGCTATAGTTGTTGAGCTAATTGATGGTCGCACAATTTCAGCGCCACTTGTTTGGTTTCCTAGGCTTTCTCAGGCTACTAAAGAGCAGTTAGAAAATTGGGAACTACTCGGTGATGGAGATGGAATTCATTGGCCTGAAATAGACGAAGATCTCAGTGTATCCGGCTTGCTAGCAGGAACTCACTAAGTGAATTAGGTTCGGCTACCAATGTTTCATAAAGTTCGTGAGGTTTAAATCGTCTAACAAATAGCTACACCTGACCCGCTAGGACAACGTGTAATTTTGATTAAGTGGCTTTGTTCAATTCTCGTATTTTCAAAAGTTTCGCGCCATTATGGCGCGGTCAGGTGAGCACAACGTTAGAGCGCCGCGCAAAGCGTGGCGCATCTGGTCGGGTGAAAGTCCCGTCATGGAAAGGGTTAACCCCCCACCATTACCGAGTG
>JALUUH010000220.1 GCA_027021445.1 Gammaproteobacteria bacterium | reverse complement strand
GCCTACTATCGCTTCAAACTCAGACATATTTGGCGTCAATAAACTTGCATCGCGATATACGCTAAAATCCTTATTTTTTGGATCAATTAAAATACACTTAGCTTTTTGACGACCAAGCTCGATAAGCTCTCTTATAGGTGCCAGCGTTCCCTTTCCATAATCGGATAAAATGATAACTTCCACTTCATCCAACAATTTTGCATAACATGAAAGCAAACTTTTTGAATCTATTACTGAGGACATATTCTCTTCAAAATCAAGACGAATGAGCTGTTGATGTCGACTCAGCACGCGCAATTTGGTTACTGTTGGCAAACCTGGCGTGGTCAAAAAATCACAATCAACCCCAGCATCTGACAAGGAAGTATTTAAAGCCTTTCCTGGCTCGTCATCTCCGACAACACCTAAGAGACTGACTTTAGCTCCTAAGGCCGCAATGTTTAAAGCGACGTTAGCCGCCCCACCTGGACGCTCTTCCAGGTCTTTAACATGGACAACAGGGACTGGCGCCTCTGGAGAGATACGAGAAGTTGCGCCATGCCAGTATCTATCTAACATCACATCACCAACCACTAATACACGAATATTGGAAAACTCTGGGATTTTAGAGTACATAAAACAACCTATAAATATTAAACATCATATGCCAGTTTATCTTGCTTCCGACAAATCAAATTTTTGTTTTGCATCAATAATTACTTTTTTAATATCAATACTATCCATGTCATTTTCGGAAAATTTCTCGTCTGGAAAAAATGAAAGACGGTTAGCTGATTCGTTAGTTGCCTGCCAACGCAACGATGACGTCACTTTACCTCGCGGATAAAAAGCAATCGTTTTTCGGTTCAACGCGCCCGCTATATGTAGTGGGCCAGTGGAACCACTAATAAAAATACCTGATAACTGAATAATTTTGGAAAAAGCAATCAATCCTTTTTTGGACTCATAAATTTTAGCTGTACCGCCTTTTTTTTCCATCAAAGCATGTAATTGATTTGCCAGCTCGACTTCACCTGGACCACAAGTAATCACTACCTGTGAAACCATTTCACTTGCCAACTCAGAAACTAAGTCAGCATATTTATTAATTGACAAATTATTTGCGGAGCCTCCA
>JALUUH010000219.1 GCA_027021445.1 Gammaproteobacteria bacterium | reverse complement strand
GAAAATATGACAATCGGAATATCTGGTTTTCTTTTTCGAATAGCGCGTGCCAAATGTACACCATCTAAATCAATTCGTTTTGAGGCAAAACGAATATCAAGTATCACCAATTTAAATCGGTCTGCGGCATTCTCAAACGAAGCAAGTGCAGCATCCGCCTTTTTATGTGAACGAACCTCTCCATGTCGCTTAGCTACAGCGGTAATCAGCTCATTCATTAATTCGTCGTCTTCAGCTATTAATATCATTAATCCATACTATTAGTTTTAGCATGCACAAATATCTACGATTTTTCCTGTGCATTATTTTTATACCATTGATAAATAAGAACTATTTGCCATATACCCCTATATTTTAGACCATTACTTCGCTTTGAGACAAGCTGTTATAGATCTCATGTGTATCGATTATATCGAGCTTATCGGTGCAAACTTTAACCTGGGAGGCTGTCCGAGAATCCCAATACTATTATCAGCCTCAGCTGCTGCTCAGTAAAAAACTCGCTTGATTTTAAATGATCCTAGAATCCGGCAGTTGGACAAGTTGAAGTATGCATTTGACGGTGTAGCTCCAGACGTAACGACGCGTAATAACCCGCTATTGCAGAGTTACAAAGCTTCCGCTCCTCTTAACACCCCTGGCTTACGTCCTCTAGGTCACGCAGAGATACGCCGTCACCGAGGTGAATCGTAGCGGGATGTGCCTATAGAGTGAAGCAAGGATGATGAAACTAGGAGCCTGCCCGAGAATAGACTGACCTACTGCGAACAAACCTGATTGCGTAACGATCGCTGTTCTCAGATAGGCTCCTAGTGTTCTGCCCATCTAATTACAACAAATATTCTTTCTTCAGCCAGTATTTTTAGGACTTTCAAATTGCCAATTACAAACACCATTAATACAGAAAAACGACATTTCTATTCGACATGCTCAGGCGTGATGACGCGTAGAGATTTTATTACGCATATGGATTTGATATGGAGTAACAATCTACACTATGGATTTAATGAACTCCTAGACACTAGGAACGCCGACTGGGATCAATTTGGGTTTTCAGATATTTTCGAAATTGTGAGAAAAGAATATGAGCTACTGTCGATATCTTCTCGTTCAAAATTTGCTTGGGTAGTAAAAAAAGGGATGCAAGAAGATCTCGCCAGCTTTTATATAACAGCGCTTGGTATTACCTGTTCCAAACCACGAAAAATTCAAATATTTTATTCATATAAAAAGGCAGTGGACTGGTTGCAAAGTGAGTTATAAAAGGCCAGAGTTGCGCTGGCCTTTTTTCATTGAATCTTAGGGATGGAATGCCAAACGGAGAAATTATTGCGTACCCATTCTTTATTACTTTTCACTTCCTACCAGGCTGCTGAATGCAGTATCAGGAAGACGTGGTAAGGTTTGTTTTGGAAACTCTCCCGTTAAACTATTTAAAAACGCGACAAGGTCATTCACTTGATGATCGTTCAAGTCTTTATTCAACTGTGATTTTGCCATAACACGAACGGCTTCGTGCAAGGTTTTAACGGCTCCATTATGAAAATACGGTGCGGTGACTGCGATATTCCGCAAAGTTTGTACACGCCATAAGTTTTTATCGGATGTCTCTTTGGTTACATCAAAACGACCATTTTCTTTTGAAAATTTATATTTTTCGTCATACTTATTAGGATAAGTCGGAAACTTTTGATAAAAACCTTCTCCCATTGCAAGATTCATTGGGCCCGCGAAATTTGCACCTGAGTGACAAGCGATACAGCCTATTGATTCAAATAATTTCATCCCTTTTTGTTGTTGTGCGGTTAAGGCTTTTTTATCACCTTTAATAAACCGATCAAATGCACTGTTCGGAGTGATAAGTGTACGTTCATAAGCCGCAATAGCTTTGGCCATGTTGTCATAGGTAACGGCGTTTTTTTTACCAAAAACAGCTCTGAATTGACTCACGTAACCGGGTATCGCTTTTAAGCGGTCTTCAACTGCTTGAGCACTCGCCATGCCCATTTCAATGGGGTTGAGCGGCGGCCCTTTAGCTTGATCTTCGAGTGTCGCTGCGCGGCCATCCCAGAATTGCACTGTCAAGAATGCGGAATTCCAAACTGTAGGTGCATTACGACCACCGCGTTGACCATTAACCCCTACCGATGTAGAACGGCTATCCGTACCACCCGCCATTACATTGTGACAAGAATTACACGACACAGTACCGTCAATTGATAAACGTGGATCAAAAAATAATTGTTTCCCAAGCTCTATTTTTGCTTTCGACATGGGATTATCTTTCGGCACCGGTGCTTGATCAGGCAATGCCTCAAACGCAGCTACATTCACGCTAAACGCGGCAATAAACACACCACAAAGTAAAAATTTCATTGGCCAAACTTTCATGCTCGAACTCCTTCTCGGAATAAAGAATTTAATAAATCAACTGTGTTTACTTAAAATGAGATGAACGGTACTATCATAGCCCATCAATTAAACTTAGACTACTTCTATATTCTTGTGTAATTCACATGGATTAATCTAGAGGGTGTTTGTGACGCTGTCGCTCACCCGAAGTAGACGCTCTTAGGCCAGTCTGATTGCGTATATTTCCCGATCATGTTTCTAGATCCAGGAGGTATTAATGGGCATGCCCATGGGAGATTTCTTCTTCGGTCGCCTCGCGCACGGAAATAATCTTAACATCGAAATTTAACACCAGTCCCGCGAGAGGATGATTGGCATCTATGGTTATTTCGTCACCATTGACTTCTTTGATAATAATTCGCTGATGGTTACCATCTGGTCGCTGAGCTTCAAATGCCGCACCTACCTTGATGGATTCTACATCACCAAAGGAAGATTTATCGATAGTCTGAATAAGTTCAGGTATAGGTAGGCCATAACCTTCAGCAGGCTCTACTTTGACCTGCAATGAATCTCCTGCCACTTTACCCACTAAAGCCTGTTCCAATCCAGGGACAATATTCTCCGCCCCATGCAAATACACCATTGGATCAGAATCTGCCGATTCATCCAGCAGATTGCCTGCCTCGTCCGTCAACGTATAATCCATACTGACAACTAACTTATCACCAATTAATAAAGACATACTCTTTCCTTCTTTATATTTGTCGAGCCCGAAATGAACGCCCCTTCAATTTACCTGCAGTCAGTTTTTTCAGCGCAAGTTTCCCCACTTTCTGGTTAACAGCTACATAGGCGCGATTATCCGCAATTTTAATTTTTCCGACCTGTGTGCCTTGAACGCCATTTTCAGCCGTTAATGCGCCCAGAATATCGCCTGGTCGCAATTTTTGCTTTTTCCCACCATCGATCAATAACGTAACCATTGGGGCTTTATAGGCAGCGTTTTCCAGTAAACTCATCGGGGGTAGAGACTCTATAGCAATGCTTTGATCAAGATAAACTTCCAATTGAACCACTTTATGGCGTTCTTTTTCGGTAAATAAGGTACTTGCTATGCCTTGATTACCGGCTCTACCGGTACGACCGATTCGATGCACATGCACTTCTGGATCATGCGCAATTTGGTAATTAATCACCGCATCTAAGGCATCAATATCAAGACCCCGCGCAGCTAAATCGGTAGCAACTAAAACAGATACGCTTTTATTCTCAAATCGCACCAATGCTTGCTCGCGATCTCGCTGCTCTAAGTCACCGTTTAGCGCAAGCACACTAAACCCCTGCATGCGTAACTCATCAGCTACATATTGTGTTTCCCGCTTGGTATTGCAAAAGACTACTGCCGATTCAGGACGATAATGTAATAAAAGTAAACATAGCGCAGTTAAGCGCTGCGTATCATCTTCAAGCTGATATAAATATTGTTGAACACTGGATTGCTCATGCATCGTTGCCACTTGAATCAGCATTGGCGTCAACATAATACGTTTTGCTATTGATTGTATTTGATCAGGATAAGTGGCACTAAACAGCAAGGTCTGTCGTTGCTGAGGCGCATAGCCTAAAATCGCATCAAGTGCTGGTTGAAAACCCATATCTAGCATGCGATCTGCCTCATCCAGCACGAGAATTTCTAAATCAGACAAGCTCAAGGTTTCTTTACGCAAATGTTCTTCTATTCGCCCAGGTGTGCCGACGATAATATGCGCCCCGTGCTCCAAAGAACCCACTTGTGGCCCAAACGGCATGCCTCCGCACAGCATCAGCACTTTAATATTATGAATAGAACGACCTAGTTTTCTCACTTCTTGCGCCACTTGGTCAGCCAATTCTCGGGTAGGGCAAAGTATCAATGACTGAACCCGAAACCGCTTCACCTTGAGTTTTTGCAACACGCCTAAGGCAAATGCAGCGGTTTTTCCAGACCCCGTTTTTCCTTGGCCAATAACGTCCTTCCCGGCCAATATATGCGGCAAACTATGCGCCTGAATCGGCGTCATCTCCTCTAAACCAAGAGCAGCTAGATTTTTTAAAATATCGGGATGAAATTTAAGAGACGTAAAAGTAGCTTGGCTCAAGATGGCGATCCTGGGTATATTCTATTTATGCGATGACTGGTATTAAATTACTGGGCATAGTTTGCCGTATAACATCTGCTTCATACTGGCTTAGCTGCTATAATTTTACTCAACAAAAAAAGGCGGAGCCTTTATAAAGCCCCGCCCTATCAGCTTGTCCCCCCTCCCAAGGTAACAAACTAGCTTGCATTGCAAGCCAAAACGATCCAACAAATTAAAGCGCTACTATATTCTCAGCCTGTGGGCCTTTAGGACCCTGAGTAACGGTAAACTCTACCTTCTGGCCTTCCGCAAGCGTTTTGAAACCTGTGCCAGAGATAGCGGTATGGTGTGCAAATACATCTGGACCAGATTCTTGCTCAATAAAGCCAAAACCTTTTGATTCGTTAAACCATTTAACAGTACCGGTAATAGTAGACATATTCGTATCCTATAAAATTCAAAGAGTAATTAAAGCCTATTAAACAGGCCATTTGGCTAGAAGCAACGTGACAATTACTTATGGAAAACAGGACGAAATTAACATCGAAATGGAGTACATAAATAGCAGACGAACTTTCAAGCCAAATGAATTATATATAGCTCCACTCCATTGTCAACGGCTATTCAATGTAATAAAGATGTGAAATAACATACTTGTAACACTCTCAAAGAGACCTATTAAAAAAAACTTCAAAAAATCGTCTGCGTTTTTTCTAGCAAATTTAACCCATTTAAATCATGTTAATTTACAGCTCAAATTCTATTTTTGTGGCGGGTAAGGATTATTAGAACATCTGTCTATTATCACCAGATTGCCATTGGGCGTATTTTTTCATTACTGCTGTGGATCACTTTGTTTTAACGCCCACAACATCATATCTCGACTTTCGTCGATAACCTTACCATCAGATAACACAAGTACGGGCACCGTTCCCTTAGAAGAGCATGCTAATGAGTTGTTTCACTCAAAATTAAAACCACTTATGCATTTACCACTTTCTGTTCAAGATAACGAA
>JALUUH010000218.1 GCA_027021445.1 Gammaproteobacteria bacterium | reverse complement strand
ATAATTTAGAAGAAATTATCCTGGCACTCGATGCTGATGAAGCTGGCCAAATGGCTACTGCAGAAATAGCAAGAATACTCAAAAAAGACTTTCCTGAAATAGTGATATCAACTTTGGTTTTACCTGAAGGTGAAGATGTCAATAGCTTGGCCGTTAACCATGAGGATAGAGAACAATTATTTAAACAGCTCCTAGCGGATCGTAAGGTAATCGAAGTAAAAGAAGCGGTTAAAAAGGTACAAGTAAAAGCAACTAAAAAGGTGGGTTTAAACACAAAAAATCCACACAATATCATTTTCATCACCAATCTTGCGACTTACTATATTAAAGGAGGCATCCGCACAGGTGCAAAAGACCTCGATAGTCTGAAAGTGACTTTAGTGGTAGAGTTTGAAGGGAGAAAAAGCCGTCAAAAGCTGGATTTATACGAAGATAAACAAGTCCTGCGTACTGCTCACAGCGTAGGCGAACGCCTGGGGCTGCGGCCTGATCTGCTGGAAATAGATCTGGCACTATTAACCGATCTACTAGAAGAATATCGCGAAAAACTGATCAAAAACGAAGGCGGTAATCAATCTAAAAAAGTAGAAGTATCAGTAGCGTTAAGAAGTGACTGTATGCAGTTTTGGAAAAGTGGCGATCTACTGAAACGGCTGAATGAACTGATAGGAAAAGCGGGAATCGTAGGTGAGCAAAATAATCGTTTGCTGCTTTTTGTAATTGCTTCGAGTTATAAGATGTCAACGACTTTGCACGCACTCGTTCAGGGATCAAGCGGCAGCGGAAAAACAAAGTTACTGGATATTATCTCCAAGCTCATGCCTGAAGAAAGCGTCAAGCGATACACGCGCGTGACGGATGGTAGTTTTTATAATCAGGGCGAATATTTTTTTGTCAATAAACTGGTTTGCTTCGAGGATCTCGATGGGCTCAAAGAAGATGCTCAACTGGCAGTCAGAGAACTACAATCCAATGAAATCCTGATTACAAGCACCAGTATCAAAGATGCTAACGGTAGTATTTATGGCGGCGAGCGCATCGTCCGTGGCCCGATCGCTTCGATCAGTTGCACAACGAACGGAGAAATTTATGAAGATAATATCAGTCGTTGTTTTGTGCTGGC
>JALUUH010000217.1 GCA_027021445.1 Gammaproteobacteria bacterium | reverse complement strand
GACCTTATATACCAAAGCCTCCGGCCCGAATGGATAGCTTGATTCCCCACCTTTCAATTCTGATAGGTATTTTTCAATTTTCTCTTTATCCATACGCTGAATATCACCCATTCGCTAGAAACACATAACGCTGCACTTAACCGGCAGGCCGGAGCGGCGCTTGCTTTGTGCGATAATGGAGCGAAGCGGAATGACCGCACAAAGCAAGCGCCGCGGAGGACTGTCCGAGTTGAAGTGCCTTGTTATGTTTTTTAGCCACAACGCGAAGGAGACAACCTTCCGGCACTCCGTTTTGACTTAACAGAGTAGAACTGGCTAAAGGATTCTCTTAAATTTTCCTTTGCATCAATGTCTAATATTCTTCCATGAGATACGATAACCCTATGAAAATCTAGGGTCAGTATTTCCGACATAGAAACACATAATGCCTCGGGATCAGTGATCGCCGACTTCATCAGGCGAGTGGGGCCGAAGGAATCAAGTGCCCCATTCAGTTTGAAAAATATCTTTGTCCATATTGGCACATCTGGGCCAATATTAAATGCCATGTCAGTCAAGATAAGCGTTCCGCTTGCCTTATGAAAAATGGAATATTCATTAACCTTCGGAGCCCCCTCTATTTTTATCAATTTGATTTCTTCTCCTGATACTACAGAGTTCAATTCCGATAGCGCTCTGCCATTTCCTTTTTCTAAATCATCTTCCTTTGCTGTGTAATGTACTGCTTCAGGAAATTTCGATATCCAATCTTCAGCAAACAAACCGTGAAAATTATTTGGGGTTACAATGTATGACACATTGCCAATTTTCATAACCTCCTTCACCAACTCTTCCTCTATTTTTACAGGTGAATGAATCAGTAATGTGCCATCCCTCAGAAGCAGCACTGTCATTCTATTCCCAAATTCAGCACCAAATAATTTGAATTCCGTTTCATGCACCCAGATGTTCGTATCTATCTTCCTCATGATGCCCTCCTTTGGGACTTTAGAAAAACATAACGCCAGCAATAACCGGAATTTTGGAGCGGTGTTTGGCTGTGCTAGGCTTTTTTAGCACAGCTGAACACTGCGGAAAAATGTCCGTGTTGATTGCTTTTGTTAGGCTTTTTACGAAGCCCACT
>JALUUH010000216.1 GCA_027021445.1 Gammaproteobacteria bacterium | reverse complement strand
TATTAATTCATATCTTCCTCTCGCTTTGGCCGGCCCACCTTCCCTTTTGTCACTCTGCACCCCAATGCTTGCGCAATCTGCTCCTGAAATTTTGTGTTGCCCAGAACATAATTTCCATTAGTAGCCATCCTTATTTCATTCGTAAGTTTGTTTTTTATAAATGCTCTTCTTTTTAAGGAAGTATCTGAATTTTTCATATTGAAATTTCAGAATGTGAATAGCTTTAATAAATTATATCGACTCCTGTTTTGAGCTTGAGCCTAACAGTTAATGATTAATATCGCGGAGTATTTAGCAATCAGGCTTGTTCGAATTCAGCCCAGCTCCAGTGCTGTCGTGTTGTTGGGCTTGGGCTATGCCAGCCTTGTTGTTGTAAGCTTTTGGCAATGAACATATTCATTAAGCCGTGTCCTATGAGTACGACAGCTCCGTCGTCATTCGTATGTTTTATTAATTGCTGGGCTGCTTTATTCGCGCGCAATCGCGCCTCTGTGCGAGTTTCAATTTTACCGCTATAACCCAGGTACCACAGTATTCGCCCAAGTACCGCCCAGGTTATGGCGCGAAGCGGGAATGGGTAAGGAAGGTAGCTGGGTACGGGTATTTCGCGAAATATCGGAGAGCTAGTCTTTGCTTTTGTCGATAATCGGGCGGCAGACTGCAAAGATCGTTTTAAATCACTGGTGAATATCATAGAGGATTCTTGAATCAGTTCGCATAATTCTGATGAAGGATGGCTGTCGTTTTCGATTCCAGCCAAATCGTATGCGGCTAAAGACTCTGCGAGTGCTTTAGGAGAGACTTTTGTACGTAGGTCAAAGCTAGGTTTGCCATGTCTTACCAGTATTATTTTCATTGTTTGTATTAAGTTTCATCGCTGCTCAGTGCGTCAATATGAGCGGCTACACTACTGGCTAATGCGCTGAGTGCATAACCGCCTTCCAGGCTTGAAATTATACGGCCTTTTGCATGTTTATTCGCGATGTATTTAATTTGTTCGGTTATCCACGAATAGTCTTTCTCTACGAGGTGTAAATTTGCGAGAGGATCTTCTTTGTGACCGTCAAACCCGGCAGATATGAAAATTAATTGTGGGGCGAAGGCTTCTAATTTCGGTATAAGTTTTTGCTTGAAGAGTGAGCGATATTCAGTGCCGCTTGTTCCCGATGCGATTGGAATATTAATGATGTGATCATGCTGTGTTTCCATTCCTTTGTAGGGATAAAGTGGGTGTTGAAAAGTTGAACAGAGTAAGACCCGCGGCTCGTCTTTGAATATATCCTCGGTGCCGTTGCCGTGATGTACGTCGAAATCGATGATAGCAATTCGTTTGAGTGACCAAGTCTTTAGCGCGTGGTTTACCCCGACCGCGATATTATTGAAAAAGCAAAACCCCATCGCTTGTTGATATTCGGCATGATGACCCGGTGGGCGAACATTGCAAAATACCCGGCTATGTTGATCCTTCATCACCAGGTCTACGGCATAAACGACAGCACCCGCGGCACGGCGCGCGGCAGTTAAAGTATGTGCATTCATTATGGTGTCGGGGTCTATCTCGGTTAAATGAGCTTCTGTGGGCGACGATTCAAAGATGTCATCGACATGGTTTTTTTTATGAGTGGTTAATAGTTGTTCTTTGCTGATAAGGGGTGCTTGGTAATCGTGAATTTGAGAACTTAAAAGGGACGTTGAATGCAATTTTTCATTAATTGCACGGATTCGCTGCGCGCATTCTGGATGCCTCGCACCCATGTCATGCAGTAGGCAATCTGGATGTTGTATCAATGCAATACTCATAAGTCAGTATGACTTGTTGTTCCCTCGATTTATCACTCCGCTAAAAATATTTATTTTTTTGTCATAATTTTTCGCTTAGTCAAGAAAAAAGGGGAATGTGAGAGTTTGTACAAGCTCTTGATCCGGCAAGCAAAATATCAAAGCACAATTTTTTTAAGCATATTGATTATGGTTTTTATTTAAGGGTTTTTATTTTTCAAGCGATTGATATTTAATAAAAATTTAGCTTTTAGAATAGTTCTATAGACGTTTTAACTGGCTTAAACAGGATGACACTTTTTTGACTAGCATGCCTTGACTGCATCTTGGTCGGTAACTATAGTGTAGAGAAGTGGGTGATTGTGTGCAATTGTGGGTTTTTGTGGAAATTGGTCAGGTGATTCGTTGTTTCTTGGGGTGAGCCATTTAAATTTGGATGCTAAGGGTCGTTTAGTCATGCCTACTCGTTATCGTCAAAAAATTAAGGATGCGAGTGAAGGACGTGTGGTTATGACGACCGACCCCGAGAGTTGCTTACTCTTATATACACTGAATGAATGGGAAGTGGTAGAAGCAAAATTGGCGAAGCTTCCGAGTTTTAACCGCCAGACGAGAAAATTGCAGCGACTGCTACTTGGGCATGCGACCGAGTTAGAGATGGATGGCAGTGGGCGTTTGCTGGTTGCACCTCCACTGCGAGAGTTTGCCAACATGGATAAGAATGTGGTTCTTATCGGCCAAGGTAATAAATTTGAAATTTGGGACGATGGTGCTTGGAGTAAAAATATCAGTGAGTGGAAAGAAGAAGGTTTAGATTTAAAGGATGTTCCCAGTGAATTAGGCGATTTTTCACTCTAGTTTATGAAAAGCTTGCATATATCAGTATTGCTAGAGGAAGTGATTCAAGCGCTAAATATAAAAAAAGCAGGCATCTATATAGACTGCACTTTTGGGCGAGGAGGTCATTCAAAGGAGATTCTGACTCACTTGGGGCCAGAAGGAAAATTGTTCGCAATTGATAAAGATCCAGAGGCTTTGCAGTTTGCCAAGGATGGGCTGGTTGAAGATCAACGTTTTTCTATAACTCAGTGTTCTTTTGATCACTTAGCAGTACAAGCTCAGTCCTGGGGAATTGCAGGTCAGGTTGATGGTATTTTATTTGATCTTGGTGTGTCTTCGCCGCAGTTGGATAACGCCGAGCGGGGATTTAGTTTTCGCCACGAAGGGCCGCTTGATATGCGCATGAATCCCAGCCACGGAATCAGTGCATCACAATGGATCGCAAAAGTGCGGGAGCAAGATTTAGTAAAGGTTATAAAAGAATATGGTGAAGAACGCTACGCGAAACGTATTGCACGTGCCATTGTGCAGTCACGCAATGTAGCTCCAATAATGAGCACATCACAACTCGCGAAAATTGTATCGGATGCGCATCCTGCCTGGGAGAAAGGTAAACATCCCGCCACTCGAACCTTTCAAGCTATTAGAATCTATATCAATCAGGAGCTGGAAACGCTTAAGCAAGTATTGCCTCAGGCAGTTAATGTTTTAGCTGCAGATGGGCGCCTGGTCGCTATTAGTTTTCATTCACTGGAAGATCAAGTGGTTAAACGATTTATTCAAGAGCAAGCGAAAGGGGATCAATACCTGCCGGATATGCCAATTCCTTCAAGCATGTTGCAACCGGTGTTACGTAAACTCGGAAAAATGGTGGCGCCTGTGGAGCAAGAAAAAAATCAAAATGTTCGCTCGCGGAGTGCTCGAATGCGTGTGGCGGAAAAAATAGGGTGAGCGCTCAAGCACCAACAGAACAAGTTAATGAGCAAAAATTTTTCTGGTTGCTGGTATTACTAGTGATCGCCATTATAGGTTCTGCGTTATCAGTTATCTATGCACAGCATATTAATCGGAAATCATTTACCGTGCTGCAAGCTTTGCAACTTGAGCGCGATGAAATGAACATAGAGTGGGGACAATTGCAATTAGAGCAAAGTACGTTTGCTACCCATAATGTGATTGAGCGAGCCGCGCGGGAGCGCTTAGGTATGGAGCTTCCGAACCAGAAAGATATTGAAATGCTGAGACCATGAGAAATAAGACCGAAAAATTAAATAATCACTGGAGAGTGCAGTTAGTACTGATATTGATTATTTCTGCGGCTTTTTTTTTAGTATGGCGAGCGCTAAATATTCAAATCGTTGATAATCAGTTTTTACAAGACCAAGGCGATGCTCGTCATTTGCGAGTGATATCGTTGCCCGCTCATAGAGGGATGATACTGGATAGAAATGGTGAAGCACTGGCCATTAGTACACCGGTAGATTCAGTTTGGGCGGATCCCCAGTCGGTTGATTTACAGCATCCTGAATTGTCCACATTAGCTAAATTAGTGGGTAAATCGGTATCTAAGTTAGAGCAACTTCTGAAAAATAAAAAAAATAAAGAATTTGTTTATTTAAAAAGGCAAGTTAATCCCTCTATAGCAAAAGAAATTCAATTGTTGGATATGCCAGGTGTGGCTTTGCAGCGAGAGTTTAAACGTTATTATCCTCAGGGCGAGATTAGTGCGCATGTTGTTGGGTTTAATAATGTAGATGATGAAGGACAAGAAGGCGTAGAGCTCGCATTTGATACTCGTTTGAGTGCTTATCCAGGGAAGCAACGAGTTGTTAAAGATCGACTGGGTCGAGTGATTCGTGCAGTTGATTTGATTGAAGAAGCACTTCCAGGTGTTGATGTAACATTGAGTATTGATCGCCGTATTCAATATGTTGCATATCGCGAGTTAAAAAAGGCAGTGCAAAAACATAAGGCAAAATCTGGCAGTTTAGTGATGCTTGATGTGCATACTGGAGAAGTGTTAGCGATGGTGAATCAGCCAGCGTATAACCCCAATGACCGAAAGCAACTTAAAAGCCATTTATATCGCAATCGTGCGGTGACTGATGTTTTTGAGCCGGGTTCAACAATGAAGCCATTTTTAGTCGCGGCGGCATTGAAAAGTGGAAAATATCGGCCAGATACAATGATAGATACCAGTCCCGGTCGTTTTCGAGTGGGGCCAAATACTATATCGGATATTCGAAATTTTGGATTAATTGATGTATCAAAAATTATTCAGAAATCAAGTAATGTCGGAGTGAGCAAAATAGCATTGGATCTTGCCCCCATCGATTTATGGGAAACCTATTCGGATCTTGGTTTTGGGGAGTATTCTGGTAGTTCATTTCCTGGAGAGTCTGCGGGTAGCTTACCTTTTTTTGGAGTCTGGGAGAAAATTGATCAAGCAACTATCGCCTATGGCTATGGTCTGGCCGTAACACCTATGCAGCTTGCACAAGCTTATTCAGTTATTGCAAATGGTGGCGTATTGCGTCCGGTTACTTTTCAAAAATCTATCGATATTCCGCAAGGGCGTCGTGTTCTAGCGCAAGATATTACTCATGAAATTATGAAGATGCTGGAACTTGTAGTATCCGCAGAAGGTACTGCAAAACTTGCAGCGGTTGAAGGCTACCGGGTAGGAGGGAAAACTGGGACGGTTAAAAAAATTGCCAACGGGGTTTATTTGGATAAAACCTATGCTTCCATTTTTGCTGGAGTTGCCCCCGTGAGTAATCCGCGATACTCGATGGTAGTGCTGCTCGATGAACCTGGAACTAAAGACTACTATGGAGGTATTGTAGCAGCTCCGGTATTTTCAAAAGTGATGACAGTCGCATTGCGATTGCACAATGTTCCCCCGGATAATGTCGCAACAGAGACTTTGCGCATAGCCAAAGTGGAGGAACACTTATGACGCAAAAGTCAGCTAACTATAGCATGCGCTTATCCTTCCTTTTGGAAGGTTTTGTGCTTATTGAGCAGGAGAAAAATCCTCTTATTACGAGCTTGGCAATGGACAGTCGAGAGGTATCTAAAGGCTGTTTGTTTTTAGCCTGCAGAAGCGTAAATCAGCATGAACATGGAAGTACGTATATTGAAACAGCAATAAATGCGGGGGCTATTGCTGTTGTAGTAGATGTTGATGCAGGACAATTGGATGACAAAGAAAACGATGTATTGACCGCAAAGTATGCTGTTCCATTGTTTTTCATAGAACGCTTAGATCAAAAAATGGGTTTGATAGCAGATCGTTTTTATCGACATCCTAGTCAAAATATAAATGTCATTGGAATTACGGGGACCAATGGAAAAACCTCTTGTGCGCAATTTTTAGCTCAATGTCTTCACACCTCTGAAAGCAAATGTGGTTTGCTTGGAACCTTGGGGGTCGGTATTTGGAACGAGATTAAACCCAGTCGTTTTACCACGCCACTTGCGTTGAGTTTGCAAAAAAATCTGTCTGATATTCGAGATGCCGGTGCAATACATACTGTCATGGAGGTGTCATCACATGCATTGGCGCAAGGTCGGGCGAACGGGGTGAAGTTCAATATTGCTATGCTCACCAATCTGACAAGAGATCATTTGGATTATCACGGTGACATGGCGAGTTATGCCTTGGCAAAACAGAAGTTGTTTGAAATGGATGGTTTGCAGTGGCTTATTCTAAATGCAGATGATTCGTTTGGCCGCACACTGCTTACGCAGAATGTATCGAGTAACGCAAATAAAATTGCTTATGGGTTGCGTCGCGATTTAGTCGCAAGCCAGGATTATTTTGTATTTGGTGAACTCGAGCAATTGAGTCTGCAAGGCATGCGATTTAGAGTCGCCACCAGTTGGGGTAACGGAGTTGTGGATAGTCCATTGCTGGGTAGGTTCAATGTTAATAATTTATTAGCGGTATTGGCCGCATTACTATGTATGAAGATTCCGTTGGAAAAGGCAATTTCCTTGTTAGAGAGGGTGCAGCCGCCAGCGGGTAGAATTGAAAAATTTGCAGGAGGTGACAGCAAGCCTTTAGTAGTTGTTGACTATAGTCATACTCCGGATGCTTTGGAGCAGGTATTGAGTACCTTGCGGGAGCATTGCAAGGAAAATTTGTGGTTGGTTTTTGGTTGTGGTGGCGATAGAGATGCAGGTAAGCGTCCTCAGATGGCAGCGGTTGCAGAGAAGTTTGCTAGTCGAATCATAATAACGGATGACAATCCTCGCAACGAAGATGCACAGCAGATTACCGATGATATCTTAGCCGGGTTTGCCGAACCGGATGAAGTTATTGTGGTGCATGATCGAGCACAAGCCATTGCTATTACCATCAATCAGGCTGCAGCAAATGATATCGTTCTAATTGCCGGCAAGGGGCATGAAGATTATCAAATAGTGGGTGATTTGCGTATCCCATTTAGTGATCGAGAATTGGTGCTGAATGCACTCAAGGAAGCGGCATGAGTAATATCTCTAGCATAATGAATTTAGCATCAGCTGCTGAGGCCTTATCAGCAAGACCACCTATTGCAAATTTCACCTTTTCGGGTGTTAGTACGGATAGTCGCAGTATTAAAACCGGTGATTTATTTATTGCATTACGGGGCCCTAACTTTAATGGCAACGAGTATGTTGATGAAGTAGCGAAAGCAGGTGCGGTTGGAGCCATTGTTGATGAGGATATAATTTCTAATATCCCGCTGATAAAAGTTACAGATGCGCGGATTGCATTGGGAAAATTAGCGAGTGCTCAGCGCCAACGTTTTTTAAAACCAGTGATTGGTCTTACCGGAAGTAACGGAAAGACAACCGTAAAAGAATTGCTATCTGCCATTTTATCAACGTCGGGTGAAGTTTTAAGTACTGAAGGTAATTTGAATAATGATATCGGCGTTCCACTGACCTTATTACGTATTCGTGATGATCAAGATTATGCCGTCATTGAAATGGGTGCAAACCATGTGGGTGAAATCGAATATCTAACAAGTATGGTTAAGCCGGATATCGCTGTGATTACGAATGCAGGTGAAGCGCATTTAGCAGGGTTTGGTTCTTTAGAGAATATTGCGTCTGCGAAGGGAGAGATATTTCAGTTTCTAAATCATGATGGAGTCGCTGTTATTAACGCAGATGACTCATTTTCCATGTTTTGGAAAACTTTGGCAAAAAAAAGTGCGCAAATTACCTTTGGAATTGCAGACGATAACGCCAATGTAAGAGCTAAAAACATCGTTGAGGAAGGAAAGACAAGTGGTTTTACTCTTTGCATTGCGCACCAGGAAATACCTATTCAATGGTCACTCCATGGTAGGCATAATGTATACAATGCACTTGCTGCCGCTGCTGTTGCTAGCGCATTAAATATTCCAATCGAAAATATGGCTAAAGCGTTGTCTGCTTTTTCGCCGGTTAAGGGGCGATTAAATATTTTGCATGCGATTAACAATGCTTGCCTTATAGATGATAGTTATAACGCAAACCCTACATCGAGCCGCGCAGCAATCGATGTATTGGCAAATTATTCTAGGAAACGGATTTTAGTTCTTGGTGATATGAAGGAAATGGGTGAATCCGCAGCGGAGATTCATGAAAGTCTAGGTGTGTACGCAAAAGAAAAAAAAATAGACGCTATTTATACAACAGGTGAGCATGGTTTAGTAACTGCTAGAGGCTTTGGAGATTCAGGTTTTTATTTTTCAACCCAAAATGAATTGCTGCAAGCCTTGCTTGAAGTGATGGCGAGTGATGTCACCGTATTAGTAAAAGGTTCACGCGGATCGAAAATGGAAATTATTGTAGAAGGATTAAAAGCGGTATGAACGATGTAAGAGGTGTTTGCTAAGTGCTGGTTTATTTAACCGATTATCTAACGCAATTTCACAGCGGATTTGGTGTTTTTCAATATCTTACTTTACGGGTCATATTTGGTGTATTGACTGCGTTGTCAATCGCATTTTTGGTCGGTCCAACGATGATTAGACGTTTAAAAATCAAACAAGGTGTAGGTCAACCTATTCGCGAAGATGGCCCCATATCGCATCTTGGAAAAGTGGGTACTCCGACTATGGGAGGCTTGCTAATTCTTGTTGCAATGATTGTAAGTACCCTATTGTGGGCAGACTTGGCAAATCGTTATGTTTGGATCGTGCTGCTGGTGACGATTGCATTTGGTGTTATTGGTTATATTGACGATTATAAAAAATTAATTTTAAAAGACCCTAAGGGTTTGTCATCGAGAAGAAAATTTACTTACCAAAGCATTGTAGGTTTTGTTGCTGCGGTTGTTTTATATGTATTCGCGCAATCGGCAGTTGAGACCCAATTGATAGTCCCCTTTTTCAAAGATATCGCGATAGATATGGGACTGATGTTTATTATAATGACTTATTGTGTGATCGTGGGTTCAAGTAATGCGGTAAATTTTACCGATGGTTTGGATGGCTTGGCGATTATGCCAACGATATTAGTCGGCGGTGCCCTGGGGTTGTTTGCGTATACCACCGGTCATTCTAAATTTGCAGAGTACTTAACTATTCCTTATGTGTCTGGAGTGGGTGAAGTTGCTGTTTTTTGTGGTGCAATTGTTGGTGCAGGCCTGGGGTTTTTATGGTTTAACGCTTATCCTGCGCAAGTATTTATGGGTGATATAGGTGCGCTTGCACTGGGTGCTGCCTTAGGTGTGGTGGCGGTTGTTGTTCGGCAAGAAATTGTGTTGTTTATTATGGGTGGGGTGTTTGTGGTTGAAACCTTGTCGGTGATTATTCAAGTGGTGTCATACAAATTG
The DNA here is from genome assembly GCA_027021445.1 of Gammaproteobacteria bacterium. Lineage (GTDB taxonomy): Bacteria > Pseudomonadota > Gammaproteobacteria > S012-40 > S012-40 > JALUUH01. The sequence continues at coordinate 13,164 of JALUUH010000216.1, read as the reverse complement.
ACCGGAAAACGGGTTTTTAGAATGGCACCCTTGCATCATCATTACGAATTAAAAGGATGGCCAGAGCCGAGAATTATTGTTCGGTTTTGGATTATTACGTTAATTTTGGTGTTGTTTGGTTTGGCAACCTTGAAACTTAGATAGTTGGATCACTTGAAGAAGAGAAAATGGTAGCTATTGCTTTGAATTTGCAAATAGACGAAAAAATTGCGGTGCTTGGTCTTGGATTGACAGGTATGTCTATTGTTCGTTTTTTAAAAAATCAAAATCTCAATGTTGTCGTATTTGATTCTAGGGTTTCACCACCTGAGAGAAAGGCCTTAGCTGATGAGTTTCCATCGGTGCCATTTATTAATAGTGAATTTTCTGAAGCATTAAGCAGTGATTTTTCGCAGCTGGTTATCAGTCCCGGTTTGTCTCCTGAGTTAGTCATGATTAAAGATGCCATCGAACGTGATGTTGATGTAATAGGTGATGTTGAGTTATTTGCACGTTATGTTAAGACTCCGGTTGTCGCGATAACGGGTTCAAATGGTAAAAGCACCGTTACGAGCATGGTTCATGAGATGGCCTTGAAGGCTGGGTTGAACTCCGCAATAGGTGGAAATATTGGAACTCCTGTGCTCGATTTATTGGAGCAAGAAAAAGAGGTTGATCTATTCGTTGTTGAATTATCAAGTTTTCAGCTCGAATCAATTTCTAGTTTAAAGCCTAAAGTATCGGTAGTTTTGAATATCTCTGCTGACCATATGGATAGATATGTTTCGCTGGCTGAGTATGCCAATACTAAAGCTAAGATCTATAGAGCTGCGGAAATATGTATTATTAATTCGGAAGACTCTATGGTTGCTGAAATGGTAGCAGATGCTCAGTCAATAATATCTTTTGGCGAGCGTGAGCCTGGAGCAGATGAAACGAGCTATGGGTTTAGAGAAATAGAAGGTGTTCTTTGGTTGGCTAAAGGAAAGCAGAATTTGATTTCTAGCCGTGATTTATTAATTATCGGAAAGCATAATTATCAAAATGCACTGGCTGCATTAGCGTTAGCGGAAGCAATCGATATTTCACTTGAAAATGCTTTACAAGCGTTGCGAGAATTTAGCGGATTGCAGCATCGATCGGAGTTTGTTGTTGAGAGCGATGGTGTGAGTTGGTTTAATGATTCAAAAGGAACCAATGTAGGGGCAACCATTGCTGCGATCAATGGCTTGGAGGGTGAAATAGTGCTGATTGCGGGTGGAAAGTCTAAGGGCGCCGAATTTTCAGAATTACGAGCTACGGTCAATGAAAAAGTGAAAGCAGTTGTGCTGATGGGAGAAGATGCCGAGATAATCAAACAAGCTTTCTCAGATGCTACACCTGTTTTTATAGAAAACGATATGGCAGGCGCGGTATGCCGAGCCAATGAACTTGCTTGCCAAGGCGACAATGTATTGCTTTCCCCGGCCTGCGCGAGTTTTGATATGTATGAAAATTATCAGCAAAGGGGGGAGGTATTTAAATCTGAGGTTATAAAAATGGTAAACCTTAAATGACTAAGAGTTCTTCTATGTCTCGATTTATGGGGTTTACGCGTTATAGCATTAACCCGGATAAGGCCTCATCGGCAGTTGATTTATGGTTATTAAATTCGGTGCTTATCATTATAGTGCTAGGTTTAGTCATGGTCGCATCTGCTTCGATTTCTTCGGCAGATAGAATTTATGCCGACCCTTTTTATTTTCTAAGTCGCCAGGGATTTTACTTGGCCATAGGTTTGGGGTTGGCATCCGTAGTTTGGCGTGTACCGCTTGTGACATGGAATGCGCTGGCTCCGATTTTGTTATTAGCGGGGATTATATTATTGGCATTGCTTTTGGTGCCTGGTTTGGGGCACTCGGCTAATGGCAGCACTCGTTGGTTTTCAATAGCGGGTTTCAGTATCCAAATTTCAGAACTGGTAAAGCTTTGGATTATTATTTATTTGGCCAGTTATATTGCGCGCCGTGGGGAGCTTATTCAAAAAACCTTTAGAGGGTTTTTTATTCCAATGCTTATTGTTGGCGTTATTGCCGCATTATTACTGGCGGAACCCGATTTTGGGGCGGCAGCAGTTATTGGGATGACCGCCTTGTGTATGTTGTTATTAGCCGGTGTGAAGTTAAGGCATTTTATTTTACTTTCGGTAATGGTTGTCGCTTCTTTTGTCGTGTTGGCCATTACCACACCTTATCGTATGCAGCGTCTCACTAGTTTTTTAGATCCTTGGGCCGACCCTTTTAATTCGGGGTTTCAGCTTAGTCAAGCATTAATCGCTTTTGGGCGCGGGGAGTGGTTGGGCGTAGGCTTAGGCAGTAGTATACAGAAATTGTTTTATTTGCCTGAGGCACACACTGATTTTCTTTTTGCAGTGCTTGCCGAAGAGTTAGGATTTATTGCGGTTGTTAGCGTTATCCTATTATTTGCTGTGTTTGCTTGGCGTTCGTTTGTCATTGGTAAGATAGCTCTGCAAAGAGAAAAGGTGTTTGCTGCCTTCATCGCGTTTGGTATTGGGTTTTGGTTAGTGTTGCAAGCCTATATAAACGTTGGTGTGAATATGGGGGTGTTACCCACAAAAGGCCTTACTTTGCCACTGATGAGCTATGGCGGTAGCAGTGTTATTGTTTCCTGTATAGCGGTTGCTCTCGTTTTGCGGGTTGATTATGAAAACCGCTTTGACGCGCAAAAATCAACTAAGAGGTCTAGGCGCAAATGACTATTCGAGTTGTCATTATGGCTGGCGGCACCGGCGGGCATGTTTTTCCAGCACTAGCGGTAGCAAATGAGTTACGTCGCCGGGATGTCATCGTAAGTTGGATTGGAACTAAACGAGGACTGGAGTCAGAAGTTATTCCAACAGCAGATATTCCCATTGATTGGGTGAGTATCTCGGGTTTGCGCGGGAATGGATTATTAGGTTGGTTGTCAGCTCCCTATCGATTGATCGTTGCCGTATACCAAGTGATGCGTGTTTTTAAAAAACGAAAACCTGATGTGGTATTGGGCATGGGAGGGTTTGTTTCAGGCCCTGGAGGGCTGGCGGCGCGTTTAGTTAAAACACCATTGGTGATACATGAGCAAAACTCGATACCTGGTTTAACCAATAAATTGCTGAGTAAAATTGCGCAGAAAATATTGGTTGCGTTTCCATCTGCATTTGCTGAAAAGATGCAAACTGAAAATACAGGTAATCCTTTACGTGCAGATTTTTCGTCATTCGCCGAACCGGAGCAACGTCTTAACATTCATAAAGGAGTCCTTCATTTGCTAGTCATTGGAGGAAGCTTAGGTGCGTCCGTGTTGAATAAAGTGGTACCCGAAGCGCTTGCCAAATTTGAGCTAACGGAACGTCCAAAGATATGGCATCAAACCGGTAAAAAGCATCTAGAGCAGACCAATGATTATTACGGTAATGCAAATGTAGATGCGCGAATTGAAGCGTTTATTGACAATATGTCTGAAGCTTATGGCTGGGCAGATCTTGTATTATGTCGCGCAGGGGCATTAACTATTTCTGAGCTTTCGGCTGTTGGCGTTGGGTCAATATTGGTTCCGTATCCATTTGCCGTAGATGATCACCAGACAAAAAACGCGCAGTATTTAGTGGATGCCGGGGCTGCTGAGCTTATTCAGCAGACAGATTTTAGCCGAGAAAAGCTTTATGGTTTATTAGTCATGTTTGGCAAGCAAAAAAATAAACTATTACACATGGCCAATCAAGCTCGAGGCTTGGCGAGACCTAATGCAACTTCTGAGGTTGCGGATTATTGTATGGAGCTGGCAAATGTTTGAACGCATCGCTAGCAAAAATAATATTCAACTTGCCATGGGACGCATACGGCATTTACATTTTGTCGGAATCGGCGGCATTGGTATGAGCGGTATCGCTGAGGTTTTTTTAAACTTAGGCTTTGATATTTCAGGTTCAGATCGAGCGGATAATGCGAATGTTAGGCGTTTAAAGGCTTTGGGTATAAAGATATTCCTTGAGCACAGCGCAGAGAATCTTGAAAAAGCCGATGTAGTTGTTGTGTCTAGCGCAATAGACGAGACCAACCCTGAACTCATAAAAGCACGCGACCAACGTATTCCCATCGTGCCGCGCGCAGCAATGTTGGCGGAGTTGATGCGTTTTCGATATGGCATTGCGGTGTCGGGTACGCATGGAAAAACGACAACAACAAGTTTAGCGGCGAGTTTGTTAGCAGAAGGTGGAATGGATCCTACGTTCATCATTGGCGGTGCGCTTAATAGCGTGGGAAGTAATGCGCGTTTAGGCGATAGTCATTACCTGGTTGCGGAAGCTGACGAAAGTGATGCGTCCTTTCTTTTGTTGCAACCTATGATTGCTGTGGTGACTAATATTGATGAAGATCACATGTCTACTTATAAGGGGGATATTGGCAAGCTTAGAAAAACCTTTCAGGAGTTTTTGCAGCATTTGCCTTTTTACGGACTCGCAGTGATTTGTATTGATGACCCTCGTGCACGTGATTTAATTCCTCAAGTACCGCGGCCTATAGTGACTTATGGTTTAGCAGAAGACGCCGATATTCGAGCGACCAATATTAGTCAAACAGGGAGGCATAGCTCTTTTACCGTGGCCCGCAGAGATGAAGATAATTGGATTGATGTTGAGTTAAACATGCCTGGCATTCATAACGTGCAAAACGCTTTAGCAGCAATAACGGTTGCTAGTGAACTCGGTGTTGCGGATGAGGATATTATAAAGGGCCTTAAATTATTTCAAGGAGTGGCGAGACGATTTCAATTATTTGAAAAGCTGAAATTTGAAAATGGAACTACTTTGCTGGTTGATGATTACGCGCATCACCCGCGAGAAATTGAAGCAACCATTAATGCGATTCGAACGGGCTGGCCGAATAAAAGAATTGTATTGATATTTCAGCCACATCGATATTCCCGTACCAGGGACTTGTTTGAGGATTTTACTAAAATATTAGCTGAGCTAGATGTCTTATTATTATTAGATGTTTACCCTGCGGGTGAATTGGCGATTACTGGTGCCGATAGTCGAGCCCTTATTCGTGCTATTCGATTACGAGGAAAGAATGAGCCGGTATATGTAGAGTCAATAAATGCCCTATTCGATATTCTTCCCAATATTATCAAGGATGAAGATATTGTTGTGACTATGGGGGCAGGGGATATAGGGAATTTGCCTGCTCAGCTGGTAGCGCGATTTTGTGGAAAAACAAGTGATTGATCAAGTTCCCTTGCGCGGAAAAATAATAATCAATGAGTCACTGGCAAAATATACTTCGTGGAAAGTGGGTGGCCCTGCGGATCAAGTATATCGGCCTGTGGATATAGATGATCTCTCGAACTTTCTCGGACAGTTGCCTTCGAGTGAACCGGTTTATTGGATGGGTTTGGGTAGTAATTTACTCGTACGCGATAAAGGGATACGTGGAACCGTTATTATGACCTCGGGTTTGCTCAATCAGCTTGAATTAGTGGATGAGCTAAGAATTAGAGTGGAAGTTGGTGTGCCCTGTAATAAGGTTGCTAAATATGCCGCTAAAGCCAACTTAGTTGGCGTTGAATTTTTAGCAGGTATTCCTGGAACGATGGGGGGAGCGCTTGCCATGAATGCCGGTGCTTTTGGCGGAGAAACATGGGCGCATATTGAGACTGTAGAAATGCTTAGTCGTGCGGGGGAAAAACATCTCCGAACGCCAGATGAGTTTGCAATTGCTTATCGATCTGTACACGGACCCGCGCACGAATGGTTTGTGGCTGCTACGTTGAAATTAATCAGTGGAGAAGGCGTGGATTCTTTGCAACGAATAAAAAAACTGTTGGCGAAACGTGCTGCAACGCAGCCTACAAATTTACCCAGTTGTGGTTCAGTATTTAGAAATCCAGAAAATGCTGACCATGCCGCACGTTTAATTGAAACTGCGGGATTAAAAGGGCTTTGCGTTGGAGGTGCTTGTGTTTCCGAAAAGCACGCTAATTTTATTATCAACAGAAACAAGGCAACGGCCGCTGATATTGAAAAATTAATTGAAAAAGTTCAGTCAGAGGTAAAGAAAGTGCATGGTATCTGTTTAATACGCGAAGTGTGTATTGCAGGGGAGGCATTGAATTTAACAGCGGTAGAAAAACATGACATTTCTTGATCCTCAAGAGTATGGAAAGGTTGCAGTTTTGATGGGCGGAGTTTCTGCGGAACGTGAAATTTCACTGCAAAGTGGTGCCGCTGTTCTCGCAGCATTGCAACGTAAAGGTATTGATGCGGTCGCCGTGGATGCTGCGAATAATGTGATTGAGCAGCTACAGAAAGGCGGATTTAGCCGGGTGTTTAATATGTTGCATGGACGTATGGGTGAAGATGGTGTTATTCAAGGAGCCATTGAAGTGTTGGGAATGACCTACACAGGAAGCGGGGTGTTGGCTTCTGCGCTGGGCATGGATAAGTTGCGGACCAAAGAAATTTGGCTTGCGAATGATTTGCCAACCCCTAGATTTCGGGTGTTGATGGCAAAAGCAGATTTGCAGAGCGCGGCAAATTATTTAGGTTTTCCAATGTTTATCAAGCCATCTCGCGAGGGATCAAGTATTGGTATTGCGAAAGCATGCAATTTGAGTGAGTTGCTAGAAGCATGGCGTTCTGCAGTGGAATTTGATGATAGGGTTATGGCGGAAGAGTGTGTTTTGGGTGAGGAATATACGGCAACGGTGTTAGGAAGGGATATGTTACCTCTTATTCGACTGGATACACCCAACAACTTTTATGATTACGAAGCCAAATACGAAACGAATACTACCAATTATTATTGTCCCTCGGGACTTGATGAGGGATCTGAAAAAAAATTTCAGGTTTTATGCAAAAAAGCATTTGATGTGATTGATGGATATGGTTGGGGGCGAGTGGACTTTATGGTAGATGCTGCAGGATTACCTTGGCTCATCGAAGTCAATACATTGCCAGGAATGACTGATCATAGCCTGGTGCCGATGGCTGCGAAGCAAGCGGGTATTGAGTTTGATGATTTAGTGTTAAAAATATTGGAAACCAGCAATTCTCGGTCGGCTGATGGAGGTTTTGATGGTTGCTAAGAAGAAAATTGATAACCATACGAGTGATACATCGAGTCGCTCAATATCGATTAAAAAGTGCTTAGGTGTTGGCATATCGTTGAGCGTATTAATGGTGGCAACGGTGATTGCGGTTAAGCAAATTACGCGTCCCGATGTTTTTCCTATTCACGAAATTCGATTTGTTGGAACATTTGATAAGGTTGATGTTGCAGATTTGAATGGCATTGTTGAAAAAAACATAGATGGAAATTTTTTTACGCTAGATGTTCGTCGAATTCATCGCTTGATTACCGATCTGCCGTGGGTGAATTTTGCATGGATAGATAGAAAATGGCCAGGTATTTTACAGATTCGGGTTGTTGAAGAAAAGGCAGTAGCGATATGGCGTGATGAGAAGCTTATCAATGCCCAGGGTAAATTATTTGTTGCTGGATCCAGGGATTATTTTCCAGAACTTCCCGTTTTTTTTGGCGAAGCTAATAGCGAAAAGGAATTAATGAAAATTTTTGCGCTGGTTAATTCTATTGTTCAGCCCGCAGGGCTTAGTGTGAGTCAGCTTAGTATTGATGCGCGGCACGCAATTAAAGCGAAATTAGACAATTCAATTGAATTATTTCTTGGCAGAGACAACTTTGAAAAGAAATTAATGCGCTTTGTTAGAGTTTACGGCAGTAATATTGCTCACCTAAAACAAAAAATCAGTCGAGTTGATTTACGTTATTCCAACGGATTTTCTTTGTTAGAAAAAGAAATACAAAGTGTGAGTCAAATTCAACAGATGGGAGTTCCTTCGGTATAACTATGGTTAAGAAACCGGATCACAATTATATTGTAGGACTGGATATTGGAACATCAAAAGTGGTTTCGATTGTTGGTGAAATAAACTCTGAAGGCACGATTGATTTTATCGGATTGGGTATGCATCCTTCGCGTGGGTTGAAAAAAGGCGTGGTGGTGAATATAGAATCAACGGTGCAGTCTATTCAACGTGCTGTTGAGGAGGCAGAGTTAATGGCTGGCTGTCAAATTCATTCAGTCTACGCGGGGATAGCGGGTAGCCATATTCGCAGTTTAAATTCTCATGGAATCGTCGCCATTCGTGATAAGGAAGTGCGGGCGGATGATGTGGATAGAGTTATTGATGCTGCGCGCGCCGTTGCCATTCCTGCGGATCAGAAGTTTTTACATGTTTTGCCGCAAGAATTTATTATTGATGACCAAGACGGCGTACATGAACCCGCGGGAATGTCCGGTGTTAGGTTAGAAGCAAAGGTTCATATCGTGACAGGAGCGGTTAGTGCAGCACAAAATATTGTAAAATGCATTAAGCGTTGTGGGCTTGAAGTGAATGATATTATTCTTGAGCAACTCGCATCAAGTTACGCGGTTTTAAACGAAGACGAAAAAGAATTGGGTGTTTGTTTGGTTGATATTGGTGGCGGTACGACAGATATTGCTGTTTTTACGGATGGCTCAATTCGACATACGGCAGTAATACCGATAGCTGGTGATCAAGTTACTAGTGATGTTGCTGTTGCATTGCGTACACCAACACAGTACGCAGAAGAGATAAAAATTAAATACGGATGCTGTTTGACTCAGATGGCCAATCCTGAAGAGATGATCGAAGTTCCGAGTGTGGGTGATCGGCCTCCCAGAAGATTAGCTCGGCAAACCTTAGCGGAAGTTATTGAACCACGTTACGAAGAGCTTTTTACCTTAGTACAAGCAGAACTTAGGCGTTCTGGAATGGAAGATATGATTGCGGCAGGTATTGTATTAACAGGTGGAAGTTCCAAAATGGACGGTGGCGTGGAGTTGGCAGAAGAGGTGTTTCATATGCCCGTAAGACTAGGAAATCCACAGTCTGTAAATGGCTTAGCAGATGTCATACGCAATCCCATTTATGCAACCGGGGTTGGCCTATTGCTCTATGGTCATCATTATCAAGGCAAAAGGCGGAATGGTTTGCTGGCTGTTGAAGGTGATAAAAAGGGTGTGATGAAGCGGATGAAAATGTGGTTTAAAAATAACTTTTAAGCTGCATGTAACAAAGGGCTCAAGTAGCTCAATCTTTTTTTTGGTTAGTAAGTTAGGAGAAGGCGATGTTTGAAATGATGGATGCGCATGCTCAAGATGCTGTCATCAAGGTTATAGGTGTTGGCGGTGGTGGTTGCAACGCAGTTGAACATATGTTGGAAGGAAACATAGATGGTGTGGAGTTTATCTGTGCAAATACGGATGCCCAGGCTTTAAAAAATTCAACGGCAAAAACGATATTACAATTGGGAACTACGGTGACTCGAGGTTTGGGCGCAGGGGCAAACCCAGAAATTGGGCGCCAAGCTGCGTTGGAAGATCGAGAGCGAATAATGGAAATTCTTGAAGGTGCGGATATGGTTTTCATTACCGCAGGGATGGGCGGAGGAACTGGAACAGGGGGGGCTCCAATTGTGGCGCAGACCGCGAAAGAACTGGGAATTTTGACCGTAGCGGTGGTTACTAAACCCTTTCCTTTTGAAGGCAAAAAACGTATGGCACATGCCGAAGAGGGAATGAAAGAGCTTGCACAGTACGTGGATTCTTTGATTACGATTCCGAATGAAAAACTGTTATCCGTTTTAGGCAAGCACATGACGTTGTTAGACTGTTTTAAATCAGCCAATGATGTTTTGCTAAACGCCGTTCAGGGCATTGCCGAATTGATTACCCGTCCAGGTTTAATCAACGTGGATTTTGCAGACGTGAAAACGGTAATGTCAGAAATGGGCATAGCGATGATGGGAGCGGGATCAGCCACCGGTGAGGATCGCGCAAGAGAAGCGGCTGAACTTGCCATCGCAAGTCCGTTGTTAGAAGACGTTAATTTATCGGGTGCGCGAGGTATCTTGGTTAATGTTACCGCAGGATTGGACTTATCCATTGGTGAATTTGAAGAAGTTGGAAATACGGTTAAAGAGTTTGCTTCGGAAAATGCCACAGTAGTTGTAGGGACAGTTATTGATCCTGATATGCAGAATGAGTTGCGTGTTACTGTTGTTGCGACGGGAATTGGCCAAGAAGCAAAAGCAGTGAAACCCGAACCGGTTAAAATCGTTAAGAATACGAATGGAGATGTCGATTATAAAGCCTTTGAAAGACCTGCTGTTATTAGAAAACAAGTTGTCAATGATAGTTCGCGTTCATCTGAAGAATTAGATTATCTGGACATACCTGCTTTTCTTCGCAGGCAAGCGGACTAGATTGGCGATGAAGAGGAATATTACGTTCTAGGAACGTTATCGCCTCTGTGTTACCATCGCGCGAAAGTTCGCAGTTTTTGTGCACGAGGTGTTAGAAAGGTATCAATATGACCAAACAACGTACGTTAAAAAATGTGATTCGTGCGGCAGGTGTGGGACTTCACTCGGGGAAGAAGGTTTATGTAACGCTTCGTCCAGCGGCACCTAATGCAGGTATTTCATTTATTCGTACCGACTTTGATGAGCCAAAAGTGATCAAAGCCATATCGACAAATGTCACGGATACCCGATTATCAACGACGATAGAGAGTAATGGCGTAAAAGTTTCGACGGTTGAGCATTTATTATCTGCATTTGCGGGCCTAGGAATTGATAACGCTTATGTTGAACTCAGCGAAGCTGAAGTTCCGATTATGGATGGCAGCGCGGGACCTTTTGTGTTCCTTATCCAGTCGGCGGGTATAGAAGAACAGGCATTAGACAAGCAATACATCAGAATAAAGAAAAGTGTAGTGATTGAAGAGGGTGATAAATGGGCAAGATTTGACCCGTTTGAAGGTTTTAAAGTCAGTTTTTCGATTGATTTTGACCATCCAGCATTCGCTGTAGAACAGAATTTAACCGAAGTTGATTTTTCTACGACTTCATTTGTGCGTGAAGTGAGTCGCGCACGCACGTTTGGTTTTACTCGCGATATTGAAATGCTGCGCAGTAACAATCTTGCGTTAGGCGGAAGTACTGACAATGCAGTGTTTATCGATGATTATCGAGTATTAAACCCCGATGGTTTGCGTTATGAGGACGAATTTGTAAAACATAAGGTATTAGATGCTATAGGAGATTTATATCTACTTGGGCACAGTTTAATTGGTGCGTTTCGCGGGCATAAGTCTGGCCATGCACTCAATAACCAGTTGCTTAGCGCTCTTCTTGCCGACCAGGAAGCATGGGAACTCGTCACCTTTGGTGAAAGCCAGGACGTTCCAATTTCGTATAGCCAGCCAATTCTTGTTGTTTAGAACGTAATCCATTATTTCTCATCGTTGACTTGTATTAACTTTTTAAAATGAAGGATATAAGTGAGTGGGTTTCGCGTACATCTGCCCTCTCTATAAGGTGTGTCGTTCAATACTTAGTTGATGAGAGCCAGAACTAATAAAAAAAATATTGATATTAAATTATTCGGGTAATTGGGCTTGTTGAGAAAAACACAAAGAGTAGGCTAAGTCCTTGTAAGTAATTAAATAATCAGAAATTATTCAAGAATTAGTGGGTTTTTCTTTATTCGTTGTCCGCACTATGCTTGCATAGTCGTTGTAGGGCGAGCTTGAGTTGAGGGTCATTAATCGTATATGCTGTGTCCCGGATGTTCTCAGATGCAGTATGGGATAAAGGAATTATCAAGCGTCTAGGTGTGGGTTGTTCTTCGCTGATAGGTCTCACCTTAACAATAATTGATCTCAAAAAATGTACGTTTGTACATCCTTTAATCCCTTCAATAATATTATATTGCTCGTATCTGATTCTGGTGGCCCAGGCGGAGGTATCTGCGTGTATAACCAGCTGATTAGCCTCAATATTGGCGGCAATACAGTGGTTTTTTAGAGGCGCATCAAGGGTTTGCTGTAGCGCATGATTCACAGCATTTAGGACTCTGGTTTTTTTTATAATTTGGGTTAAATCGGGTGAGTTTTTTGCCAGGATGTCGGCTAGAATCACGGGGCGCTTGTTCATTGAGGTGCTCAAGATATTTTCAAATAAGACGAATTATAGGATTGACAGGGTAATAGAATAACGTAGGAACATAAAGAATAATTATTTATGAGTGTAATACTTATTACAAATAAACTGGGGGGGACTTCCCGGGTTCATCTTGGTTTGTTGATGTGGTTGTTCATCTCGGCTATAGGTCTTTTATTGCTTGCGGGTGCTGCGTATGTGGGCATGCAAATGGGTGGCAAAGATGTGTACATGAATTCGATGCTAACGGGTATGCAAAAAAGCCTAGAAGCTGAACAGCTTAAAATTGAGACAGCGACTCAGGAAGCGGAAAAGAATGTAAATGCCTTAGCGGTTCGTTTAGGGCAGCTGCAAGCACATGTTATTCGTTTAGATGCTTTAGGCCAAAGATTGATCGAGAATGCAAAGCTTGATAGAGGCGAGTTCGATTTTGCAAACTCACCCGCATTAGGTGGTCCTGAAAGTGCAAAAGGTGAGCGCGGCTCTTCGATAAAGGTTCCTGACTTTTTGTCGTCATTAGAAGGTTTGTCCGAACAGCTTGAGCATCGTTCATTGCAACTTGGCGTACTTGAGACAATGTTAATGAATCGTGATTTGCAGGATGAGGTTTTTCCCGCAGGTCGGCCTGTAAAGCGGGGCTGGGTGTCTTCTTATTATGGCAAGCGCACGGATCCCTTTAATGGGCGAATTGCCCATCACGATGGCATAGACATCGCGGGTAAACATGGCTCTGAAGTGATAGCGGTAGCTGCTGGTGTAGTCACCTGGGCGGGCAAGCGTTATGGGTATGGACAATTAGTCGAAATTAATCATGGCAATGGCTATGCGACGCGTTATGGGCACAATGATGAAATCGTGGTTCGAGTAGGAGAAACGGTTAAAAAAGGCGACACGATTAGTAAGATGGGTTCCAGCGGTCGTTCTACCGGCCCTCATGTTCATTTTGAAGTTCATAAAAATGGACGAACAGTTGATCCCATAAAATATGTTCGAGCTTCTCGGTAGTTATTTTTAAAATAATCTGTAGGTTTTCTCGGACAGGCTCCCGAATCAAGCGCGAATCAAGGCAGAATCAAGGGGTCAGCAGAATCAAGGG
>JALUUH010000215.1 GCA_027021445.1 Gammaproteobacteria bacterium | reverse complement strand
CACTCCATGAATTCGCTACTAAAGGTGGGCAAGCGTGTATGTATGAATATTCGTGCCAATAAAAATCTAACAATTGCATTAACTCGGACCCACCTCCGCGGTGTTTTTTGTATGCTAAAAGAGCCTAGCATACAAAAAACACCACTACGGTGGTCCGGTTATGCTTAGCGTTGGGAGTAAATAGGAGCAAAACGTGCCTAGAAAGAAGAGCATTAAGAATTCTGCTAATTGGTTTAACAGTAAGGCAGATGATTTGCTCAGATACGTATCCGCATCAAGTTCATTGAGCGATGAGCACCAATCATGGTGTCATGAATACGCAATAATTCGCCTCTACAGGGAATTTGAAAATTTGATGCTTGAGGCGCTTACAGGTGCGATAAACAACGATACGACCACAATATCAAAAACTGCTGGAATTGCTTTTCCAAAACATCTTACAGATGAGATATGTGAATATTTGATTATTGGTAATGGGTATTTCGATTTCAAAGGTAGGAATGGCCTGATAAGAACCCTAAAGAAATACGTTCCAGAGGATCATTACCTTGTTGATATCATCAAGAAAGCAAAATACAAAAATGCACTGGAGCAGTTAAGCGCACTGCGGAATTATGCGGCTCACGATAGCTACCAATCTAAAAATGCTGCTAAGAAGGCTACGGGTTTTGAAAAAATGACGTCTTGCGGGGCTTGGCTAAAAAAGCAAGGTCGATTTAATTGGTTGGTTGCAAAGCTTAAAGAGTTGTCTACGGAAATTCACAATGCTGCGCCGTATTGACAGAATCGCGCCCAACAAGGCCATCAAGCCGACCCAAAAACCGCTGCGCGTTTTTTGGTCTGCTTATGGCAAGCGTTAGCTTTTTTATCAGAGCATAAATTATGGATGATTATCAGAATCCAAAACCGGGTAAGACATACATAAGCCCTTCGTTGCAATCCTTCGGAGATAAGGATAAGAGGATTCGTATTGCCTCAAAAGTACTACCATCTGTTGATGGCTATGAATACGCGAAAGAACGAGATGAAGTAGTACTGAGAAACAAACCAGATGCCGCCACAAACATTACCGCTAAATTTATCGAAGATAACCGGAAAATTTTCGTCCTTACTGTACAAAAATTCATGAATGAAACAGGCCAG
>JALUUH010000214.1 GCA_027021445.1 Gammaproteobacteria bacterium | reverse complement strand
CAATAAAAAAGTTCCGGGGAAGCAGGTAAAAATATTAAGCTCAGTGTCAGGAAAGTCCCCGGCACTTTCAAAGTGTCGGGGACTTCAGGACCTTAACAATAATATTAGATATAAAGGGGGATAAAAAAGCAACTGATTTCGTAATTGTGTTATTTGATAATTTCTGTCCTGTTGAGAAAGCAATCCAAATGTCACGCTGGTTTAATGATTGATAATCATCCCGTACAGGTTCGATTAATTGTCCGTTCGGAGCGTTCGCGATGGAACAATTTAATGGAGAGGTATCACTATTTGGGTTATCGTGGATTTGTCGGTGTGCAGCTCCGCCACGTAGCGACCTATCGGAATCAATGGATAGCCTTACTGGGTTGGTCGGCAGCATCTTTAAAGAATGACCACCGTGACCGTTGGAGTCAGTTGTAGATATTTGGATAGGTTAAGATACCTCGACCCTTGGGTCGGGGTAGTTCATTCAAAATCGATTTTACTAAAATATTCGCCTGACTTTGTCGCAGACCTGGAGACAACTGCGGGGTTTCTTGTTCCGATTACATTGTTTGGGTTAAAATATACACGATCAAAACCTGATGTTTTCCACGTATACCAAATTAAACCATTTAGCCGGGCTCATCATTCTTGCCATTGTTTTTTCTTTATCCCATACTCTGGAATTTTTATACAGTTCCAATCAGAACCAGTACTTCCTCCATGGGCTGGCGCAGGGAGGGCTGGGGTATTTATATCGGGACTGGTTGGCAAACACAATTGATCCCACACCACTCTTCAGTGCTCTTGTGAAATACACGTATATTTATTTCCATGAATATCTCTTTTACTTTTATTACGGGATCCTTTCGGGGGTATTTCTTTACAGCCTGACAGGGATCGCCGGAAAAATATTTCCATCCGATTATTATCGGGAAAAGATTCTGTTACTTGTGTTTTCCCTATTGATCATTTATTCGAAAGCATTTTCCGATTTTACGAGTAATCTGACGGGAATTGATACAGGCTGGATTTTGACGTCGGGAATTGCCGGCCAATACTTTCCCGGATCTTATTTACAACCCAGTACTTTCGGCGTTTTGCTGGTTGCGGCCATCGGTCTGTTTCTTCATCAAAAAACTTCCCGGGCTGTGGTTTGTTTATTAATAGCGGCCACTATTCATCCTACTTATCTGTTAAGCGCGGCGATCCTGACTGTCAGCTTCATGGTGGCAACATTCAGACAGGATCAAACTATAAAAAGACCGTTCTTTATAGGCCTTTCGGCCTTGTTAATGGCGCTACCGATTACGTTGTACGTTATGATTATGTTTTCCCCGACCGCTTCCGAAATATATACTAATTCGCAATCGATTCTTGCGCAGTACCGAATTCCCCACCATGCCATACCCGGCCAATGGCTGGGCACGATAGTGTACCTGAAAATCGTTCTCGTTTCCATTGCTATATGGACGGTCAGGAAAACCACGCTTTGCACGTTATTATCAATTCCCTTCGTTACCGGTTTATTGCTTACGATAGCACAAGTAATCACGAAAAGTAATTTTTTAGCGCTGTTGTTTCCCTGGCGTGTCTCGGCTTTCCTGTTTCCCATATCAGTTGTCATTATATTGGCTAATATTATTAACGTGTTGTTCGTGAAGTTTCCCTTCTTTTTAAAAAAGGGTCGTGTCCAGCTTGTCGTCATCGGGGGAGTTGTGCTGGTAGTGATTGTTGGGTACGGAATAGGAAGCATGCGAAATGATATGAAGTTAAGAACTGACCGCGTGGAAAAGCCTGTGATGAACCATATCAAAGAAACAGGAAAAGCCGGGGATGTGTATCTGATTCCCCCGGACACAACATTCCCGGTAATCTTTGAGGATTTCAGGCTTTATACGGGTCTACCGGTTTTCGTCGATTTTAAGTCGATCCCGTACAAGGATGTGGAGGTAATCGAATGGTATACCAGATTACAGATGGCAAAGGCTTTTTACCGTACCCTTGATATGGGGATTTTAAAAACGCTGGTTAACAATTATAAAGTAACGCATATTATTGTTCCGGCGGATCAAACGGGATTCGAATTGCTTCCATCCCTGGAAAGTGATTATCGGGACAATTGCTATGGTGTTTACCAGGTGAAAACCGATCGCCTGAAAAATTAGTTTTTCGAATCTGACGATCCCGTAAAAAGTTTCGTATTGTTACTGCGATCCCGTCGTGGTGGGAGAAGCTGTAAACCCTGTCCCGAAGATCGGAGGAATCCTTCTCTTTGTTTTTACGATTCCATCAAGTTTTACATCGCGTTATTCAAATACCATTTAGCAATTTCCCGGATAACGGAATGCGAACTGGATATAATATGATCTAATCTCTGATTTTCCGATGAAAAAGTGAAAAATAATGTAAATATAGTGAAGTAATTTTAAATCATCATGAAAAAAATTGTATTATCTGTGTAAAAATTGTTGACCATTTAAAATGTTAATACTAATATCCCGCCAGTTAAAACCTAAACTAACCTAAACTAAGGAATGAATAGCATGAAAGTAAAAGTAGTTGTCGCCACATTTTTATTTCTCTTAGGAACAATGGCTTGCAGTGATCTTCCGAATCCGCTGTCCAGTGAAGGGCCGCAATTAATCAGTTCAGGTACAAATGAGAATGGTTCAGGTACAAACGAGAATGGTTCAGGTACAAACGAGAATGGTTCAGGTACAAACGAGAATGGTTCAGGTACAAACGAGAATGGTTCAGGTACTAATGAGAATGGATAATTATTCATGTTTTTATTTCCAAATTAGAAATAAAATTAGGAGTATAATAATGAGAATAGGTATCACAATATCTGGTACGAATGATAAGTGGTAAAATAAATCCACCGAAAAAATGAACAATTTCTCCATTACCAAACAAATTATATAACACAACGCTAATCAATAATTTAAAGGTGTTTAGAGTTAGAATAGAGATTATTCTAATTGAACTCCCAATTATATATACTAATGATAAATTCGTTTGGTAATGGAGAAATTATAATCAAGACTCTTTCCTAATAAAATTATATTATTTTGACTATCGGGATCCTTTTTGAGGAAGGAATGGTTAATTTGTACTAAATTAAAAATGCCATTTACACAAAAAACCTTACACGTTCCCAGGTTAAAAATAATATTCAATTATGGGAGCGGTAATCCATGTCTTTTTAGTAGAATGATAATAGTATGATAATCCCAATCGTATTGTATATCTTTTAAAAATATAATTTGATGTAAGAATCCGGATACCCGCAGAATATCTGGTAAAGTGGGACTGTTTTTTTAAACCGTCTGGGTCATTCCAGCTTTTGCCCCAATCATAAAATAAATCTGCTCGTAGGTAATCAACAAATACGGGTAGAATCGGAATAGCATATTCCAGGTAAGATAACGGCATGATGTAGGCTATTTTGACTCTCATTTGATTATTCCGGTTATCATCGAAATATCCAATGGGTAATGCGTTAAAATAGCTGTAGCGTATATTCCCTTGCCGGTGTTGGAATTTACTTAGCAGTTCAATCTGGTGGTGAGGAATCAGGGTGGGATAGTAAATTCCGATGCTCCCCGATACCTGTCGTCCTCTGAATTCGCTCCCAAGTTTGGGCTCGCTCCAATCTGTGAAAATAGAGATAAAACATGCTTTATATGGGACGATATCTCTTGGGGTTTGACTTTTTCGTCCCCAGTCAATGCCCAATTGAAAGCCACGGTACTTGTTATTCAATGGATATACAGGACCGGTTGAATGACGCCAGGTTTGGTTTTTAAATCGGATAAATGGACGTAAATAAGTTCGAAAGACATTACTTTCCGGAATCAGGGGAAGTTGGAGACCCATATCAACTCCTTCTTTCCGCAACCATCCGGTATTATTATTATTATTATTGATTACCATTTCGAGTGTAGAAAAAAACCTAATATCGGGCACTAACCACCAACGACGGTAAGAATAGTTAAAGTATATAGATGGTCTGGTTTCTTTATAGGGAAATGAAATGTTTCCTTGCCATGAATGGCGATGAAGCGCATCTTTACTGATTAAGAAGATTCCCGTGGTATTATTATCCTCTTTTTTAAAAAAATAGGGTACCCAAGCCTGGGGGAAAAGGATTTGATTCCATGGGCGATACTTTGATACTTCTGAAGTTTTTTGAGGAATGAGCGGTTTAGGCAAATTATCGCCATTTTCGGGAATAAACTTCATTGGATGGTTTATCGATTTAACCTGGGTCTCGTCTAACCATTGTGTCGTATCGAGGGGTATCGTAACAATTCTTAAGCCTTGTGAAGTGTAGTTTGAGAATGCCAATTCATTACCGGTGGGTGAAACATCGGGTGTAAACGCCCCCAACTTCGAGTCGGTTACCATCCATCGTTTGCCGGAACGAATATCTACGGCCCAAATATTAAATATTCCTGACCGGTCGGAAGTGAACAGAACAAACCGATTGTCAGGGGTCCAGCAAGGATTGTTATCGTGATGGTTATCAGACGGATATATGCGTTTCCACTGCCCCGTCCGTATATTAATTACAGCGATGTCCTGCCTGCCAAGCGAATCTTTCAGCGCAAAAGCGATCCGGTTACCGTCAGGCGACCAGCGGGGGTTCAATATTGTTGCTCCGGGTATATCCAGTAACGTATTTATTTTCCCCTCTTTTAGAGTGACAGTAACTAATCGGGTTGTGGGTAGAGACGTTTGAATAGCAACAACTCGGGTTTCGTCAGGAGACAAATCAGGACTATATATTCGAGCATTTTTAGTCAATGGGTATTCTTTTTTTCTCTGTTTATCGAATATAAATAAATCAGAGTAAATTGTTGCTGAAAAACGAGGATGAGGACGCAATTCGGCCCATACGATGATATTCGTTCCATTTGTGAAACTGTTTTCCTGTTTTGACAAGGCACGTTGTTTGATGCGGGTTTGCCCTTTTTTACGATTAATAATTAGTAGTTCCTGTAAATCATCCAGGCTTTTACGGTATATCATCAGATTATTCTGATCGATCCAGCGGGGAGAAAATTGATTTTCAATATTATTGGTCGGTCGCCAATATTGCACGGTCGGCGTCAATTGTTTACGCATTTTAAGTTGAATCTCAAATTCCGATAACATTTCATTGTATAGCCGTTTAATGCTTTTCCCGGTGACTGATTTTACAGCTCTGTTAAAACCCAATAACGGGAATGCAGTATATTTATCTGAAATCTTACGCCAAACCTGAACTCCATATTCCCGATCAATATAAAAAGATAGGTAATACCCTGCAAGGTATGGCATGTTGGAACTTGTGATCCTTTTCCGACTCGGATAATTGGTATTTCCCAGCGGCCAGGGTTTGCCATCCTTAAGAGGAGCGAGCATTTGCATTAAATGGTAAGCTCCTCTTCCCCTTCCTCCTGACGTATATCGGGTTTCGTTGAAAGTTGCAAAACCTTCAGTAAACCAGATAGGAGCCACTTGTTGCCAGAAAGCATTGAAATCACCCAGTAAAGGATATGTCAGGCTTGTGATTTTACCACGTTTTTGCATTTGTACAATATGTGTGAATTCATGTGTAATGACAACCCGCAGCCAGGTATCCCCCGATCCACTAATGTTCCCTTGTGGTTCGGTAAT
>JALUUH010000213.1 GCA_027021445.1 Gammaproteobacteria bacterium | reverse complement strand
TGCTTTTCGCTTTTAACCCTGTTCATGGCACTTAACCTCACACTCTGAATCTGGATTGAAATGATAACCGGGTTTCCAGCCTATGACGGTGATTAATATCACCACCAAACTATCCAACGACCTTTTCATTCAATAGCTCAAATTGAGCAATGGCCCAGCTTCCTGAGATGGCACACTCAATTAAAACTGCTCGCCACTTCCAGACCCGTGCGCTTCCTTCGAAGTGATGCCACACTTGCCGCAACAGCCATAATGAAAGAAGCCACGAACGTTGAACCTCGCACCAATACTAACCCACTACCTCCACAGCACTCTGAATCTACCTCGTCTTTCCTGTTTGGCACTTTTTGCTTTGACGTTCTAACGCCAGCATTAACCGGCGTTTTGTAGTAGTGTTTTTGTTGTGCTAGGCTCTTTTTAGCACAACAAAAACACTGCGGAAAAACGTCCGAGTTAAATGCTTTTGTTATGCATATTGCCTAATCACAGTTAGTAGCCTGCCGTCGAATTCTGATAAGTTACTATAAAAATATTTATTATATCCGCGATAATTATCGGTTACACCCTCTGGTGCGTCTCCTATTTTTTTACTCACAGTTGCACGGCGAATAATTTCATCCATTGGCTTCAAGTGTTTTTCTAAGAATGGAGCGTGTAAGAGAATAATAATTTCAAGTTCTTCTTTAGCATCCGCATATTTATACCAAGCTTCCATATTGTTTTCTGAGACTGTGGGTCTATTTGCCATTACGCTTGGTATCATAAGAAGATTTTTGGCATTTTTTCGATACTTTATTGAAGCTCTATATATTTCTTCTAACTTGCTTAGTCTAATTTCATTTCTTGATCTCTTATTATTAAAATAGTGAGTTAGATAGACAATCATCAAAGCAACAAAAGTCGCAATTAATGTAGTGATCAATCTAGCTTGATCAGAGGGAGCACTAAATATTTCCATAAGTGTGATCATTTTTTATGCATAACGTTTTAACTAAACCGCCGCACACTGCAACAGCAGGAAACACACCGCGACTTCACGGTCGGATTTAGTGATTTGTTAGAACCGAAATCCCGGATAATGTTCAAACAGGGCACTGAACCTCTCACAACCTGCTTTTCGCTTTTATTCCTGTTCATGGCACTCAACCTCATTC
>JALUUH010000212.1 GCA_027021445.1 Gammaproteobacteria bacterium | reverse complement strand
GCAAACGCATATATCAACGGCATTAAGCAGCGCTACGAAAAAGGAATGCCACTGAAAAACATTTCGTCGGTCGCAAGTTTCTTCATTAGCCGTGTAGATGGTGCAATGGATTCCGCGCTGCAACAAGTGATTGAGAATGGCAATACTGAGCAACAAAATATAGCTCAATCCTTGCTCGGGAAGGTTGCAATTCTCAACGCCAAGAGTTCATATAAAAGATACATCGAACTTTTCGGTGAGAATTTTGTTCGCTACGTAGAGGCTGGAGCTAATCCTCAACGGCTTTTATGGGCGAGTACTGGGGTAAAAAACCCGAATTATAGTGACACGCTTTATATTGACGAACTCATCGGCCCAAACACCGTTAATACGATTCCTCCTGCTACGTTATCAGCGTTCAAAGACCATGGTTCAGCACGACCCTCACTGGAACGCGGACTCGATCAAGTCGACGAGCAAATAAACCAACTCAACAAACTGAATCTTGCAACCGATGACATAATGTCTACTCTAGAAAAAGATGGCGTTGCCTTATTTGCTAAAGCATTCGATAATCTACTGATTGCGATTACTGAAAAAACCAACGCTATTAAAAAACAACAAAAAAGCAACGTCGCTTAACAATAAACAGACGGCCATCGGCCATATACCCGTAGCGATTGTATTCTATGATCGTTTTTTAACATCACTAACTAGATTCACGAAAGAATGGGGCACTGTTTTGCAGTGACTAGGAGCCTGTCCAAGAGTATTGATTTTTGATTGAATATAACGAATACTTATTCAATGGCGACTCTCTATTCTTTTTGCTCAACCGAAACACTTGCGCAGTATGCCGCTAAATACTGGATTCGAGTCGGTCAACAGGCCATTCAAGACAAAGGCAGTTTTCATATTGCGCTCTCTGGTGGCTCCACCCCAAAAAAAATTCATCAAATCATTACTGACCCAGCATACCGAGATCAACTTGATTGGTCAAAAGTGCATTTTTATTTCGGTGATGAACGCTGTGTACCGCCAAACCATATTGATAGCAATTTTCGCATGGCTAACGAGACTTTATTTTCTAAGATTTCGTGTCATTCAAAAAACATTCATCGAATGCAAGGCGAACTGAAGCCACAAACTGCCGCCCAGCTTTATGCTGAAACTTTGCATAATCATTTACCTTGGGAACAAAATAAACAACCCTATTTTGACTTAATTTTACTGGGAATGGGGCCTGATGGCCACACGGCTTCCTTATTTCCCAACACCACAGCACTCAGCATACGCAATAAAAATGTTGCTGCTAATTACGTCGAAAAATTACATGCATGGCGCATTACCCTCACCTATCCAATGCTCAACTCAGCACATAAAATTTTAATTATCGCACACGGAGAAAAAAAACAACCGGTGTTAAAAACAATCCTTGCTTCACCATCAGAGCAGCATTATCCAATTATGGATATAAAACCCAATGGTGAGCTAGTCTGGTATTTAGACGACAAAGCAAGCCAGGGCATCAATGCGGCCTTTCAATATATTCAGGGTTAAGATTGAATATTCTTGTCGCCGATATCGGAGGAACAAAAACCTGCCTCTCTCTGATTAGAATTAAAGATTCAACACAAGAACATCAATCCATAAAAAAAGAATATTATGTGAGCAATCAATACCAGCGATTTGATCTGCTACTCAAAACATTTCTAAATGACCAACCCATTGAGGCCGCTTGTTTGGCAGTCGCCGGCCCTGTTACCCAAAATAGGCAGGTGCAAACCTCGGAGATCACCAATTTACCCTGGAAACTTAATACCCGCCATATCAGCCAACAATTCAACATCCCCAACGTAGCACTAGTCAATGATTTTGCGGCCACCGCATATGGAATAGACGCTTTAAAAAAAACCGAACTCATCGACATTCAAGCAAATACCCATAAACCAGCGTCGCAAAAAGCCATTATCGGTGCAGGCACCGGGTTGGGACAAGCTTTCATGATCTGGAATAATAATGCTTACAATGCATACAGCACTGAAGGTGGGCATGTGGACTTTGCACCCACGGATCAGCAGCAACGCGAACTACTTGAATTTCTAACACACTCAACAACACCTATTTCTTATGAACATCTATTATCCGGCAACGGCATTGTCAGAATTTATTCCTTCCTGCATCAATTAGCGATGCCCCGTCAGAACCCTTACCCACGACTTGATTCAGCAGATGAAATAAGTCAAATTGCTTTAGCAGATGCAAGCTCATTAGCAGGACAGGCAATGAAACTTTTTGTTAGAATCTATGGAGCACAAGCGGGAAATTTGGCACTCAACACACTGCCTTATGATGGCATTTACATTGCCGGAGGAATAGCAGCCAAAAATAGCCCCTTTTTTACCGATGGTAATTTTTTGGACGCTTTTCTAAACAAGCCTAAAATGCAACAAATACTGAAATCGATACCCGTAAAGCTTATCATGAACCAAGAAGTCGGATTACTTGGAGCCATCAAACAAGCTAAGTTACTGAGCAGCGGATCAAAGAAAAACGGCTAGAACAATAAAGCCCTACAACCCCCCCTAGAGAACGACTGAATGAAAAACTACGATATTGAAGTCCAAGTAAAAACCCAATTTGTCCCGGATCAATCTGCGCCCGAACTTAATCGATATGTATTTGCTTATACTATTACCATAAAAAACAAGGGTTCTGTTTCAGCGAAACTCCTAAATCGTCATTGGATAATCACCGATGCCCTAGGAAATATTCAAGAAGTTAAAGGCATGGGAGTGGTTGGAGAGCAGCCCTATTTAAAACCTGGGGAAGGTTTTCAATACACATCGGGGACTGTATTAGAAACCCCTGTTGGTAGCATGGAAGGTAGCTATCAAATGATAGCTGATGATGAAACAGAGTTCAGCGCAATTATTCCTGCGTTCACACTTTCCAAACCGCACGCTTTGCATTAAAACTTGCGTCTGAATGTCGCCTATTCTGGAAATAGAAAAGCTCACTAAATCGTTCTCGGATGTCAAAGCCGTTCAAGGCGTGAGCTTACGCATTCAAGAAGGGATTTGCTTTGGGCTACTCGGCCCCAACGGCGCCGGAAAAACCACAACCATTGAAATAATGGAAGGCATTACCGAGGCTTCTAGCGGTAAAGTACTCTATCGTGGTGAAAAAATATCAGATACATTTTATCACAAAATAGGTATTCAATTTCAAGCTACGAGCCTACAGGATTTTTTGACGGTTAAAGAAACCCTGACAATGTTCAGTAAACTTTATAGCAAAACGATTGAAATGGCCGAATTAATCAGAATTTGCGCACTTGAAGAATTCATCCACAGAGACAACCGCAAACTCTCAGGTGGTCAACGACAACGACTATTGCTTGCGATTGCATTAGTCAATGATCCCGAAATCGTCTTTCTCGATGAACCTACTACGGGACTAGACCCGCAATCACGAAGAAACTTTTGGACACTCATCAACAAAATAAAAAGCCAAGGAAAAACCATCGTATTAACTACCCACTATATGGATGAAGCTCAGATCCTTTGTGACCATATTGCTATTATGGATAAAGGTAAAATTATCGCCAATGACACCCCTGAAAACTTACTCAAAAATCACTTTGGTGATTTTATTATTCAGCTACCTACAACAGAAATAATCACTCCCATCGAAAACATTGGAATAAACACAACTATCAGAAATGAAATTGCCGAATTTCAAACCCACGACCTAGACGACGCCCTAAAAAAGTTGATAAATGCCGGTATCAGCCTAAAACATATGAACTTAAGAACCTGGAATTTAGAAGACTTATTTTTATCGCTCACCGGTGAAGAATTGCGCTTGTGAGAAATACTCAATGAAACAATTTTTTGCTGTCTTCAATGCCCGTAACATTGAGTTTCTGCGCGATACCTCAGCGTTATCATGGAATATACTACTTCCGGTGTTATTGGTGCTGGCCTTTGCATTTATATTTTCTAATGACAACAAAACCATCTATAAAGTCGCGGTTTACGGTGAACAAAACGCCACCCAAAGTCCATCGTTCACCTTTATGCAAACCCGCCATGTGGAATTCATCCGCGAATATTCTCTCACAGCTGCCATTCGTAAGGTAGATACCCATCAACTCGACATGGTTATAGACTTCAGCCCACCCAGCAGGTACTGGATAAACTCAACATCATCAAGTGGCTATTTAACTGAGCGCATACTCTGGGGCACGGGTGGTCGTTCTTTCCAAAAGGAAACCGTTGATGGCCAAGAGGTACGTTATGTGGACTGGGTATTACCCGGTATTTTAGCCATGAACATGATGTTCAGCTGCCTCTTTGGTGTAGGCTATGTCATTGTTCGTTATCGCAAAAATGGCTTTTTGAAACGACTAAAAGCAACCCCATTAAGCCCTTTGCAATTTTTAGTCGCGCAAATGTTATCACGTTTATTGCTAATACAAGCACTCACTATACTTATCTATATAGGCTGCGATTTTTTTATCGACTTCAAAATGCTTGGCTCCTATTTAAATCTATTTATAATTTCACTGCTCGGGGCTATCTGTTTAATATCATTAGGACTTTTAGTTGCCGCTAGGCTTTCGAGTGAAGAGCTTGCGGGCGGTCTGTTAAATCTCATCAGCTGGCCGATGATGTTGCTTTCGGGTGTTTGGTTTTCCTTAGAAGGTACGGCAGCATGGGTAAAAATGCTCGCTCAATTACTCCCACTCACCCACCTCGTCGAGGGTGCGAGAACCATCATGACCGAAGGTGCAAGCCTAATGGATATTTCTTATCAATTAGCCGTATTATCGATAATGAGTATCGTTTTTCTATTCATCGGTGCGCGGATATTTCGCTGGGAATAGGAATTCTGCTTAATTAAAGCCTGCAACTGTTCGATATATAGGACATGCAGCTATCTCGCAAAACCCAAACCACGACACCGTATAAAAAAGTAGCTATTGATAAAGCTGAGCAACTTAATTCAATCGGCATTTCGCTCTCTTCCGAAAAAGATGGAAAACGGCTACTAGAGAAAATTATCATTGGTGCTCAATCCATTACCCATTCAGACGGCGGTACGCTTTATCTGATGGATGGTGAAAAGCACTTACGCTTTGAAATTATGCGCACCACTTCATTAGGTATTGCCTATGGTGGCACCACCGGAAAACCTGTGCCTCTTCAGCCCATTGAGATTGAAGATGAAAAAGGCAACAAGAATTTGAAAACCATCGCTGCCTATTCGGTGATAACCGGTCACACTGTCAATATACTCGATGCTTATAAAGAAGAGGGTTTCGATTTTTCCGGAACCAAAGCCTATGATAAAAAAACGGGCTACCGTTCTAAATCCTTTTTAACAATCCCGATGAAAAATCATGAAAACGAAATTATCGGCGTATTGCAACTGATTAACGCATTAGATGAAGAGACAAGCAGGCTAACTACTTTCTCATATGCTGACCAACGCCTCGCTGAATCATTGGCTTCCCAGGCAGCAGTTGCACTCACCAATCAGTCACTCATTGAAGAATTACGCAATCTCTTAGAACGATTTATCGAAGTTATCGCTACCGCAATTGATGCTAAATCACCCTATACAGGGGGGCATTGTCGTCGTGTACCCGAAATAGCCACTGCAATAGCGCACGCTATC
>JALUUH010000211.1 GCA_027021445.1 Gammaproteobacteria bacterium | reverse complement strand
TTGGGTTGAACAAAAAACGGCCGTCGGATAACAGCCGTTTTTCAATGGTACGGGACTTTTATGTCAGCCTTCGTACTCCCGTTCGAAGAAGTCGTAATTCTTCTTAATATATTCGTGCCACTCTTCAGGAACTTCGCTTTCTTCGAAAATAGCTTCCACCGGGCATTCCGGCTCACAAGCGCCACAATCAATGCACTCCTCCGGATCGATGTAAAGCTGTTTCCCGGTTGGGTCGAATCCCGGCTCATGTACTTCCGCGCCGGCACCGGTTTTATTAAAGGGGCCGTGAATACAATCTACGGGACAAACCTCAACACAAGCCGTATCGCATGTTCCGACACAAGGCTCAGCAATTATGTAGGCCATCGTTTTCTCCTTAACAATATTGGTATTAAAAATCTTCTTGCAGAAAGGGTTACGTAAATAAGCTGTAACAACGCGGCTAAATTACAGTGGTTTTCTTAAAAGGTAAAAAAGCTTTTAAGGGTGATTTCAGCGCCGTAAAATTTGCAAAGAATGTCAGGGATAACACCAATGTCCATAAAACTGTTAAATAACCCACCCCCATGAGTTCGGAATCCGGGGGAAATATATGGGATAAGAATCACTACACATTGATACTATAATATTTTACATGCCCTCCGTTGGTTTTATTTTCGCTTGTTTGGCACAGGCTGTTCGTGTAATTTCCATTATAATTAAGGGGTTGGGACGATATACAGAAAGATTGACCGGTACTTTCCACTTTTTCAGATTTTATGGTTGAATATACGGAAGATTTTCCAGGCTATAAGGGCGATATGTGGAAATATTTCCATATATTGAGAAGTTAGCTTGCACTTATAATGTTTATTAAAGGAGCCAGAATGCCACAACGATTAATGGATTTAGATTATTTAATAGAAACTGAGAATAATGTAATTCATAGTACATTAAATGAATGGAGTGTTGGTGGTGAAACCTTAACTGAGATAATTAACCTTCTTTTCAAACTATCACATTTTATTAACGAAGATTATGAAATCGAGTCTGATGATAATTCTTTTCAAATAATCGCTTATTCAGAAGTGGACCCCAAAAACTGGACAGGTGCTTAGTGTAAATTCTGCTTAACCCAGAAGTAAAAAGGAACAGCAGATAATGAGTAAGAAGAGACG
>JALUUH010000210.1 GCA_027021445.1 Gammaproteobacteria bacterium | reverse complement strand
GTCCAAATAACCATATGAAGCACACATGTATTTCGCATGGTATTGCCCCATGTTTTTACACAAATAAAAAAGCGGGTGCCTTCATCCAGATAAACCAGAATCCATCTATTTTTAAAGTAATACCTTCCAAGAATTGAGAGCGGCGAATAATATCCCTCCACGTATCTGTAAACCTCAAACTTTCTGCCATCATATTCAATTAGAGAGTATCCATTGTCCATGAGGAAATATTTTCCATTCCATACTATTTTAGCATGAGTGACATTGAGCACATACCCGTTCTATTCATACTGTTTGCGATATTTGAAGTTTCTGCCAACATTCTCAAAGGTATCGCCGGGAAAAGACGCCTCCTCCAGAGTTCATTTGCATACATTTTGAAGACTTTCACAGCCACTGTTTTGCCGGGTGTGAAGCTGGAATAGTTTATTTTTGTTCATACTTTAGCCACCAACGTATAACTTAATTAAACACCTCTGAAGTCTGTTACCATAACTTGGTGGGTAATCGTCGCAGAGCCCTGTTCCCTCGGTATAGCAGTCACAGTGCTGACAGTTGTCGAGAGTCGTTAGAGTATACTGTGCGGAGATGGTGAAATCTGGCACGCTCAGTGGAAGGTCATCGTACGTTAGTCCGCAACTGCCTAATAACTGCCTAATTTTAGTGTATTCATCCCTCCACACGGACCTCCACAGTTCTGTGCTGGTTATGCAGCTGGGCTGACGGGTCTGATATACGTTTCAGTAGCTCTAATATGACTTCTACATAGAGCCTTTTTTATGCACAGCTATATAAATAAGCACAGCCAATAAGAAAGGAACTAACAAAAACGACTCATGTAAGAATATTCCAAACGTCCCTATGAAGTAAACAACAAATAAGGAAAATACTGATACCGCAAGAAAAGTGATCAATATTGTTGAAATTAGTTTGAAAAAATTAGTTTCTACATATCTCAGCGTAATAAAACTGACTAATAATGTAGCTACGCCACAGAGAAGATTTATTTTAGGTTCAAAAATCCAGAAAAGGGCACCAAATACGAGATCTACAACAATGCTGAAGGTAGGTTCGTATCCTTTCACAAATGCATAGGCATGCTCCAATAATACGTAACCTATTCCAACCAAAATGTAGGAGAAAAAAACAGATTTGAAGAAAT
>JALUUH010000209.1 GCA_027021445.1 Gammaproteobacteria bacterium | reverse complement strand
GTATCGTAAAGCGACATGAGAATATAGAAAATTAGCGATTTTCGCTCGTCTGTTTAAGTTCGTTGTCTCAACGCTTTAGAAATCCCTTTCGACATCCAGGGCATTTTTGCCACTTAACTAAAAATTATGTAAAATTATCATCGTTTTTATTGGGTTTAAGTCGGTTAACAAGGATTATGTATTTCAAGTCGATGGTAAATTTTATACTATATGACTCATTGTATATTATTCATTTATAAAAATATTTTTCAGGAACAGCCGAACACTACCGACGTTCATGAATTATTGTGCTATACGTGCAAGCCTCTGAGCGACTTAATTAAGACAGCACTTGGCCATTTGCGCACACGAGCGCGCAAGCTTGCACACAGGAGCAAAATTTTATATCCAGATAGACAAAGCTGCGACACGGATCGAAATCAAAAGCAGAGATAGCTTGCTATACTTCAATTTTTTGCTTGGGTGAAGTGTTGAATGTTGAATAATGTTGTTTGGCTTTAAACCGTGTCACACCTCAGTTGCAGAGCAACAATATTCATCTCTCATTTCATCAGATATACCACGATGCCGCCTAATCCCTGACGTTCCTGAACAGAAACTATACTGGTTAGGGGGATCGTAATAATATCCATCTTTTCTTTACGATTTGTATTCTTGAGTTGGATATAATCTGAACCTATTTGATGAATAATCATCGGGTTGCGGTTATCAGCATTCAGGAAATAATGGGCTTCCCGGTTGCGGGCAAAAAAGTTCAGTAAGGAGTCGTGTGATCCTTCGGTGGGTGTGGTCATGGTAAGAACCCCTGTGAAAAAATGCCCCTTATTGTTATTTTACGCCCCTCAATAATGTAATAGCCCCGCTGATGTTCCAATTTCGCAACTATTGTTCCGGCAAGATGCATAGAAGGTAAAATCCTGCTTTTTTTTGCATGTTCCTGGCTATAGTGGGGAATGGAGGGTATTCTTTGGAGCATATTAAAAAGGTAGGTGTCGCATCCATGCGACGAAAAAAGGGGGTATATTTTTGTTAACTATCTGTGATTTATCTGGTTGGCCTTCTGTCGTATCCATGAGACAGGGGCGGGGTTATTCGCTTCCGTTTTTGTTGTTCCGGCGTCGTTCCATGAGTTTTTTATAAATGCGGTGCACCGTGCTGCGATG
>JALUUH010000208.1 GCA_027021445.1 Gammaproteobacteria bacterium | reverse complement strand
CTGGTGTTATCCAGCAAAGCCTATAATGCACAAACGGGGCTGTTAATTTGCTGTCCGATCAGTACTAGCATTCGTGGTGGAATAACTGAAGTGCCGATCAATAATCTTGAAAAACCGAGTGTAGTTGCAGCGAATCTAATCCATACACTTGATTGGAAGCAACGAAAAGTGAAACTAATAATTAACGCTGAAAAGGGTGTTATGGATGAAGTATTGTTAAGGCTGATTCCATTGATAGGAGCAGACCGCCTGATCAATGACCTGCTTCAACAATCATCCTAGAAATCTCAAGCGAGCATGATATTAGGGTGTGTTTAATTGATTTGGTTAGCGTAATGAAAAAATTCGTGATCCAACTGATGAATTTAGGCTTACTGTTTTATACCCATAGCGGTTAAGAACTCAAACGCTATGGGTATCATAGTTATTAATTGCGAGTCATAGTCTGACAACAGTGTCTTATTTTTTGGTGAAATACGAATCAAGATCTAAGTCGAGGGGTCTTTTACTCGGAGAGTTCCCGTCGTTTATTTCATCACTGATGCCAAAGAATAGCTTTCCGTTATCTATTTTAAATATATCGTAAAACATATCATTGACATCAACGCTTTTGTCTTTGAGAATTGTTATCTCAATTTCATTAGCGCTTACTCCAGAAGTTGTAGTAATTTCATTGCCTATAATAAAAGTACCTGAAAGGGAAAAAGATGTTTCGACAATCACGGAACATACAGAATCGCTATATTTATTTTTGACAGTATTAAATGTGTTACCTGAAAAAGTAACTGTGCTATTACTATGTCCACCTTCTTCGTTAACTTCACATATACCTGTCCAACTTCCTTTTAATGCTTCATTTCCAGTAACTTGTGGGGACGGGTTAGTTTGCTTTTGCGCTACAAAATAACTCACCTCAATATTGGTACCCTCTGCCGGAACCGCATCACCATGAAATAAGATGGAATTTGATGCCACTGAATACGTCCATCCGTTAATAGCGGAAGACTCAATGATGACTCCATTTATTTTAACTTCGATCGTGCTGCTGAGAGGTTGCTTGGATAGGGCATACCAACTGGATGCTCCTCCGGCGGCTTGAGCGATGTTATTCATGATTTCAGGAAATAAAGCGGTGGTATCGATATCGGCAGTAAATCCATTCGTATTATCGGCTAAATCATCATAGAGCCCACTAATACGGCTGCTTTCATTAATAATTGCATAAACGGTGTACCCGCGTGACAAAAACAAATTATCTAAAGGGTCAAAAACACCATTTCTATATGAGTTAGGCTCGTCGCTGAGATAAATTATCGACAGACTGGCATCAGCTCGTGGGTATCCGGCGGAGGTAACGCTACCATCGTTAATATCTCCTTCGGATATTGACTGCAGCGCTAATTCAGAAAAATAAATGCCAGATTCTTGGGAATCACCTGAAGTACCAGGTATCACGTCAATTTTAAATTGGCTAGCATCAGATGTGAAACCTAATCCCCTTAAGGAGGCACTATCCGTAGTAATAACCCCCGCTTCATAATCAAGTCCTGACGACTCCATTGCAGATATAAACGCATCAGCGGCATCACTTAGTGCTTGTTGCTCATTACCCATGCTGCCTGAGTTATCGACTACAAATAAAAAGTCCGCTTTTCCGCCGCCGGCTTGTCCTGAAAATTTGTCAGTGATGCCTACTAATTCTGTGCCTTTGGATAATATATTACCTGTATCGGTAATCTGATTGACGACAGATGTGTAGGTTTTCACGAGTTCAGATGGTACCAGGGTAAGTGTTAATACAATGTCATCTTGAGCATTAAAAACGATGCCTATATTTATCGTGTAGTTAAATACAAAAGGTTCTTTACCTAAGGTTGTTGATAACTGGTCGTTAGTGATGTCTGGAAAAAGAGCCAAAATCATTGAATTCAAAAACTCAGTTGAATGTTGTTTGTCAATTAATTCAACTTCAAGTTGAGCATTTATGGCATCCTCTTTTAGTAAATCTACTTGTCGTTTAGAAAAAGCGGATGAAAAAAGTAATGGCTGGATTGTTGAATGAAACGAGGCTAGCATTTCTTCAGCAGAAGATTCCGTTGAGAATGCTTTAGTTTGTATCACGATACCTGCAACATCTCGCTCGCTCGTTTGCAAAATTTCTTCATGGTTTTCACGGGAACGAATTTTTTCCGACGGATTCTCTTGTGTTCCGTTATTCCCATCAAAAACGTACATGCCATCCATTTCTTCGGGCAAGGCTTTGGTTTCTATACCTTCAGGAAGATACATATCGTAGTTTGTTGTGCTAAATTGAGCCTTTGGCGTGATGTCACCTGTTGTACCGCCACCGCAGGCGGATAATATTAACATCAAGCTTGCTAATAGTCCTGTTATACAGAACCTGTTTAGGTTGTTCATTTTCATTTCTCCACTATTTTGCAATACGATTGCTTAATTCAATATATTGAGATCAAGTACGTAAATCTTGTATTCATGTGATATCTTAAAAAGCTTATTCAAATGTATTAATGGAAAAAAAATCAATTCCAAAATCACTAGTGGGTAATCCTGACTCAATTGATGTTTCACCTGACGAATTCTTGGTTTCTATGTCATACGTATAGTTTTCATTAAAAGTAATCGTTATCATCCCATTACCTTTGAAAATCATTACGCCTGCTGTCGGAAACGATTGAAAGAGATCAATCGTTATCCCTTCTGGTGTGGAGATGTCTAAATAACCCATTTCACTTTGATAAACTCGTCCAGAATATTTAGCGATTGCAGAGTTAAATGAAACCTCATTTTCAACGATGACTCTATAGTTTTCTACTTTGAAAGAAGTACTTATATCATCGACTGTTTCGACGAAGGACAAGGAGGTGGTCGTATCAGAAGAAAAATTATCGCCTTGTTCGCTACCTAGAGAGAAACGTCCATCCATCGTGCCATTCATCAAGGTTGTTATTCCATCAGCACTCACTTCAAAATCATAAAGAGCAGCATGGAACTCACTGGCATTAAACTTAAATCGCGAGACGATTCTGCCATTTGAAATTTCGATTTGACCAAAAAAATTTCTTTCGCAATAATTATCATGCACAGTTTCTATATTGATCGTCGCTGTTTCGAGCGCAATAATAGCCTGAATAAGTGAATTAGGATCTTCTGAATTGAAGTTGGGAAAGCCTGATGAAGTTACAATGATTTTACCGCCACATGTCCCTTTGATTTCAGAGCTTCCATTTAAATCAAAATCTATTTCTAAATTGATATCTGAATCAGATTCCAAATCATGCTCTTTTCCTTTTATCGCTTGTAATTTCTTCACAATACGAGTCACGGGTTTAGACAAAAAATCTATATCTGTATCCCTGTCAATATTTCCTAGTTCACTGCTTCCTTTATTTGTGTTAGAAGAAAGCTCCAGGATTAAATCTCGACTATTATCTTCCGTAATGGTAGCGGGAGAAGCAAGTCCGTCATAAGAAAGATCAGGTCCTGAGCCTTTTTCACCAGCACCGCATCCGGTTAGAAATAATAATGCAGTGATGATATGTGCCATTTTGTTATTCATTTGGTTCACCTCGTATATTGTAAAAATATTGTTGTTAGAAAAGTCGATGAAACTTTATTTGATCGATTATAGTTTTAGTTATTATTCGAGTGTTTTCTGCTTAAGACGTAAGGAGGGGCGATTTGTCCCATCAATTTATTAAATATTTTTTACAAGTGATAGATAAAATTAGCTTGAAGTCCTTTGTGAAAATTTCGAATCACATATTCTGCAACTACAGACATTTGTGAATTGAGTTCATATTGCCCACCTGCTCCAATAATGAGTCCATTGATGTTAGCTAGATCGTAGCCAATGCGTCCAATAGCCTTGATCTTTTCTTTAACTTTATAATCAAAGACCGCTGTTGTCCAAATGCCATCGGAGCTTCCTCCACAAAATGATTGGGAACCGAGTCCGAGCCCGAAATCCACAGTTGAACAGAAGTCACCAGAAGTCGCATAACCAGCCTCGACACTAAATCCAACTTTTTCATGTATAGATACGAGGTCATTCAAGTCATATCCTACAAATCCTTGATACCCAATCATGCTATCTGATGCACTGCCATCAGGACTATTGTACGCAAGACCACCACCTACATAGGCTTTAGACTGATCAAACTCGGCCATTAATGCTGAGCTATAAATAAGAGCTGCCACCGCGATAAAACCAATTACTTTTTTCATTTTCTGTTTCCTCTTACTGTTTATTTAATTACATTTTTTCATAAAATACTATAAATTTATACCGCTTTCTGTTGTGCCTGAATACTGAGGTTTTTACTCCCTCCTTTTAAAGTTGAATTTTTAAATAATGAGAATATGTTTGTCTCGAAAGTGACGCTAGTACTTCGGCCTAGAACAGCGCCAAGCATGGTCATACTTATTTTTTCTGCGGAGTTGGAATCACCATCTGCGGTATTAATTTGGCCAGGAAAAACAAGAACTACTCCCATGTCTTGGTTCAAAATAGCCACGTCTATTGCTGGAGAAATGGTAAATGATACTGAGCTTGATGGTCGAAAATAGCTATAATCAACTTTGGTATTTATCATGGCCGAAATTGTATTGCCATAAGATACTGTTAACTTGCCAAAGGCCTCCGCATTGTTTACATAGGATCTTAAAGACTGTCCATTAATTCTAACCGATATAGCGATTGAAATCGCTGGATTAACTATACCTGAATTGGAATCAGCGTAATTCATTAATACTTCTTCGAGATACAGATAACTGGCAACACTGGCATGAGAAACAGTCGTGCTAAAGGTGCCCGCTGCAGTGACTTCAAAAGTGTAATAATCCCAGTCATTTCGTGTATCAAAATAACCTTGTTGTGTGCTAGCTGATGAAACAATGGTAACAGTATTGAAATAGTCATTTTCTTCGTGTGTATCAAGACTGGTGGAGCCTAAAACTGTGTCTGAGAACACTAAGTTGTACGCGCTATTCAAATCGTATTGCGTGCTGTAAGAGGTCACTATGATGTAATAGGTACCTGGTGTCAGTGAATAATTCAGTGTATGTAATTTATCAGCAGAACCACCGGTACGCGCAAGTTGTTGTAACGTACTATCATATAGGTATAAATAACTCGCTACATCTGGATGTGATATGTGGGCATAAAATGTCCCCGTTTCAGTGATTTCAAATTCATAATAATCTGCATCGTCGCCCGAATCAAAAAAGCCTTCTACATTGATCGTGGCTGCGACGAGATTTGCGGTATTAAAAGAATCGTTTGGTTCGCTTTCAGACACGGTAGATACAAAAGTAACGTTTACTTGTCTATCCGTACCCATTTGTACATTACATGTATTTGAGACAACGGTGTTGCAACCTATCCACTGTACTTCAGCATCGGAAGGATGGCTCGCGCTAAGAACAATTGATGTATTTGCAGGATAGTCAGCGCTACAAGTAATTCCACAGTCGATACCCGCTAGATCACTTGTTATTGTTCCCGAGTTATCATTGGTGTTTATCGATAATGTATAAGTTGTTTGCGGGGGAGGAAGTGTGATGGTGTATTCCTCTGTTTTAGTTGCTTCCTTGTTGTCCGCATTGTCGATTGAGAAATATTTTAGCGATGTCGTTTCGCCTATGTTAATTGCGGATGTGTATAGCGTAGAATTTGAATCTGGCTCAGAGCCATCAGTCGTGTAATATGTATTTTTACAACCTGAACCACCATTGTCAGTGCATGTTAGCGTAACGTTTTGAGCTAGATTATATTCTCCCCCAGAAGGTGAAGCAGTAGTAGTAGGCGGGAATGTATCCGTCTCTACGACTACAGGGTCTTCTGTAGTTGTTGTGCATGCCTGGGCATTTACAATACCTAAATTACCCGATGCATCAAATGCTTGTACTTCATAACAATAATCAGTGCTGGCATCCATATTTTCGTCGGTATAACTGGTAGAAACTACGGTAGCTATTTTTGTGAACGATTCACCAAAGCTTCGATGCACATGGTATCCCAAGACATCTTCATCTACTGATGGAGTCCATGTTAGTTCAACTGCATTATTTTCATTTATTTTTGCTTTGAAGTTTGTAACGGTAGCAGGTGCTGTAGTGTCGTTTTCGATTAATGTCGTAGTACAAACATCCGATGTTTTACTAGAAACATTACCCGCTCCATCAAATGCCTCAATGCTGTAACAATAATTCGTAGCTGCTGTTAATCTTGAGTCACTGAATACGGGGTAGGGTATACTGGTGATTATCGTTCCATCTCGGTAGATGTTATAACCCGCTATGCCGATATTATCCGTTGAAGGATTCCATACCGTAACTACACCTGTTGCCCCAGATGGTAGTGCGAGTAAATTAAGTGGTAGGGTAGGTGATTGAGTGTCTGGCTCGGTGATATCAGTGCTGAGATCAAAGCCATCGACAATCGTCCCTTGAATAAGAGTAACGGGGTCTATTAGATTAATCGTGATATTGGTGACTTCTATAATGACGACTGTGAAGTCAAGCAACATGTCAAAACCCGTGCTATTCGCATCAAATTCTGAATTAAAAAAATCAAAACCTTCTGTAACTTGGAATTGGCTATAAGATGTCGCCATCAGGCTTTCGATTTTTTGTTGGATCGCGACTATTTTTTCTTTAGTCGGTGGATTAGCTATCGCATCATCACTCTCAAACTCAACAGCGATATCTCTTCCTTCTACGCCGTACCAGTTGCGCATCACAAAATCGGAAAGAGGGTGGATGTTAGATATTCCACCTTCCATGGCAATGCTAAATAAAGATGGTTTTTGCGGCTGATCGATTTTTAGTAGAAACGGTGCCTCCATGTCAATAAGTGTCGTTTCATATTTTCCATTGTCATCGGTTGTTGTGGTGTGTTTTTTTCCATTTTTATCTTTTATGACAACATTGCTATTGGCTATTGGTGCACCAATCGCTGCGGTGCCTTTTAGATTGACTTCGCTGAAACCTGAGCCTTCAATGCCTCCTTCACCTGCCCCACAAGCTGTGAGTACTATTACACTTGCAATCAGCGCAAGCACCCATCTCATTTCTCTCCATTGTCTCATCTTAGTCCTCACTATTTTGTTTAAAAAAATAGATCCCTACGCCTACGCGTTCTATTTTTTTACTCTTTTTATTTTCCTTGCCGTCGTCGTTATTATGGTTATTTTTTTTATTGTTTTTTTTATCAAGCGCACTTTTTTCTGCTAGCCATTGGCTGAATTCCTTCAATAGTTCCATTGATCGCCTATCACTGTATTTTTGAAATTCTTTAACGATCTCTTCAGACACTTGGGTGTATACGACTTCGCGTTGAAAACGAGCATCTTTTTTTTTACTTATTATGTTGTGAATACTTGTTCCCATCATGTCACCAGTGTGTTTGCTGACTAGTTCAAGTTGTTCGACTTCGTCTGTCTTGGGTATATAAGCATGTAGTAGAAGCTTTACTTTATTGTCATTTTGTACTTCTACTGCATTGACCCGTACGAGTTCATCCAAAACGGCACGGGCGGTTGCATCACCACTGTAGCGCGAGACCAGCGTTTCGAAACTCGCACCCTCTCCTTTCAACGGCAATGCTTTTGGTTGTTTGTTATTATCGAGTGCCATCTCATCTTGTAACCAACCACCTATTACCAGCGTTGCTCGATTGACGGATCCTTTGGTTTTTTTAGGGATTACATTGTCTTCTGCTTTGGTCAGTCTTACGATTTCTTTGCGCGTTAACCCGGTTAACACCGATACTCGGGAGAAAGTCATTTTGCGCTTAGGAAGAGAGAAGTGTTTATAGGCGATATCGACATAAGCGCGTTTGGCAATTTCCGCAAACTCTGAATGCGATATGTCGAAGCGCAGCAGTATTCGGACTAATGGGTCCAAGATATGGCGTATCGCTCGAATAATTATTGATTTTC
Organism: Gammaproteobacteria bacterium; assembly: GCA_027021445.1. GTDB lineage: Bacteria > Pseudomonadota > Gammaproteobacteria > S012-40 > S012-40 > JALUUH01. Next base: position 15,343 of record JALUUH010000208.1, on the reverse strand, counting down.
TCTTTTCCATAGATGGGACTTTAGGCCCAAAAAATGACCATGTCAACAAAAATATCGGACAAAAGTCCCAAAAATGTCCATCTAAGCAAGGTTGCTTATGAATATTTCGAATTTGGTCGCAGTAGGTCAGTCTGTTCTCAGACAGCCTCCTAGATCCTGCCAGTGATCGTGTTATGTGAGTGCGAGCACGCGCTGATTAATTTGCCGAGCGGCGGTCTGTCTTTGCCGCTTTTTCACTGCTTACGCTAATGTTTACTGCAGAGCCATATTGCGTTTTGATGTTATTAAACAGAGCCTCTCGATTATTTGTTGAATAAATACATTGGTTTATAGGTTTTTTTGTGCCGAGTGCAAGAAACTGCAAGGCTTTGGACTAAAAATAGCAACGCATCCATGCAACAAAAATGAGCTAACGGGTTAATGGCATAACGTTTGCTGTTTGCTAGATTGAGTTCTGGATTGAATCCTAAGGAGGTTGTTCTCGGACAGCCTCCTAGACAGAATCTTGAACCGAATCCAAGACCGAATTACGCTGGAGATTTGAAATGCGATTTAGTTTAGACAAAGCAATGGGCTTACATACGCAGGCATTATTTGTACGTGCACGCCGAACTTCCTTGATTGCTTCGAATATAGCGAACGCCGATACTCCACGATACAAAGCCCAAGATATCGATTTTAGATCGGTATTACGTAATACCGCAGGAATGTATGATGAAGGCAGAATGAAGAGCACGCATAGTGGGCATATACAAGCCGGTGGTTTCTCTGCATCGAGTGCTGAGCTAATGTATCGTAATCCCTACCAACCTTCGATTGATGGAAATACAGTGGATGCACAAGTTGAAAAAGCGGAGTTTGCTGAAAATACCTTAATGTACCAAACCAGTTTAAGGTTCATAGATGGCAAAATCAGTAAGCTTAAAAAAGCAATTAGAGGAGACTAAGAGTGTCTTTATTAAGTATTTTTAATGTTTCAGGCTCAGCACTTAGTGCCCAATCTGTGCGCTTGAATGTTACTGCGAGTAATTTAGCAAATGCTGAGACGGTGAGCAGTAGCATCGATAAAACCTATCGTGCCCGCCATCCTGTATTTGCAACGACATTGAAAGATTTTGAAAATAATCCGTCCTCTATGGGAGTTGAAGTTAAAGCGATTATTGAAAGCCAGGCAGAGCTTAGAATGCGCCATGAGCCCGATCATCCATTGGCTAATGATGAGGGTTATATATTTTTACCGAATGTGAATGCGATTGAAGAAATGGCGAATATGATTTCCGCTTCACGTTCGTATCAAAATAATGTTGAAGTATTGAACACATCAAAACAATTATTGCAAGCCACCCTAAGGATGGGACAGCAATAATCTTGCGCGGGAGTAAAACAAATGGCAAATGATATTTCTAAAACTAACTCAGTGATCGAAGCCCTCGGGATCGATAAAAAGATCAAGGATAAGGAAAAGCGAGATACGCTAGGACAAGAGGAGTTTTTGAAAATCTTGGTGGCACAAACCAAAAATCAAAACCCAATGGAGCCTCAAGAAAATGGCGAATTTCTGGGGCAAATGGCGCAATTTAGTACGGTGTCCGGTTTGCAGGAGATGCAAAAATCCATTGATAATATGAGCAAGTCGATGATGTCGAACCAAGCTCTACAGGCGTCAAGCTTAGTGGGGCGTTATGTGATGAGTTCAGCGGAAAGTGGCTTTTTACCAGAGGGGGAAGGGGATCGGTTTTTCGGTGCTGTTGATGTTCCTGAAACCGCCGCAGATATCAAAGTTAATATTACGAATTCAGCAGGCGTTCCAGTGAAAACCTTAAATCTAGGCACCCAACCCGAAGGTTTGTTGCGGTTTAGCTGGGATGGTTTGAATAACGATGGAGTAGCAATGCCTACGGGTGATTATAAAATTAGCGCAACGGCCATGATAGGAGGTACCGAAGAGGCGCTAAGCACCAATTTTGCGGCACCGGTAAATAGTATAACGCTGGGTAAAAATGGTGGGCCAATGACTTTAAATGTTGCAGGCATTGGTGAGATGACCATGGATAAAGTGAAAGAAATTTTATAGTCGTTTGAATTATATTGAGTACAAGCTAGGAGATCGCTATGCCATTTCGTATTGCATTAAGTGGGTTGAACGCTGCATCTGCAGATTTAAAAGTGACAGGTAACAATATAGCGAATTCAGCGACCGTAGGATTCAAAAAATCACGTGCTGAGTTTGTCGATGTATATGCGGCTGCATATGGAGCGATTGGGAGTATTACGCCAGGTTCAGGCGTACGTACTGCAAATTTACGCCAAATTTTTAGCCAGGGAAATATTGAATACACGGATAATAGTACGGATCTCGCGATTACCGGAAAAGGCTTTTTTGTGGTAGAAGATGACAAAGGGCGATATCTTACCCGAAATGGCACCTTTGGTGTTGATCGAAATTTAAAGGTGGTGAACTCTACGGGGCAAACACTGCAAATTTTTCCTCCGGTCACCGTGGGAACTACAACGACATTTAATACAGGCTCTTTGGTTGATTTGCAATTACAAAATACCGTAGGAACACCGCAGGCAACTACGCGGATGAATGTTAGCTTGAATGTTGATGCGGATAATGCAACGACATTTGATGTTGAAGGAGCCGCTGCATATGGAACTATCCCGGTGAACAGCCGATTCAATGCCAATGCGGGAACGCAATTTGATCCCACCGACCCCAATACATTTACGCCTAATCATTTAACGGCGCAAACTGTTTATGATTCATTAGGGGGGTCTCATGTGGTGCAAATTTATTTTAGAAAGCTTGAGGATTCAAACACAGTATCAGATGATATTCCGGATGCTTCAGAAGCCAGTACCTGGCAGACCTATGTTTATCTGGACGGTAACCCATTACAGCCTTCGTCAACTGGAGTTGCTGGCGGAGCAGGCGTAAATGCGGCACCCAATAATCGGGTACCTGCAGTGATAGGTTTTGCCGGCGATGGAACGGTTTTAAGTTCAGAATATCCTGATGGCGCAGGAACTCCGCAAGCAACAACTGTATTGGGTGAAGTGGTTTATGAACCCTTTGCCACGACAACGGGGTCTTTACCGGTTCAAATAAGTATAGACTTTGGATCGATTACTCAGTTCGGAAGTGATTTTGCGGTTAATGAAGTCAGTCAAGATGGTTTTTCTACGGGACGCTTAACCGGTTTTGATGTTGAAGATAACGGCGTGGTGTTTGCCCGATATACTAATGGTAATAAAGAAGTACTAGGTATGACGGCAATGGCGAGTGTGGCTAATCCTCAGGGGCTTCGCCAGCAAGGCGATTCACTGTGGACTGAGACATTTGATGCGGGTGACACTGTACTTGGACAACCGGGAACGGCAAGTCTAGGTTTAATTCAAGCGGGAGCTTTGGAAGCCTCAACGGTGGAAATCGCCGATGAACTGGTAAGTATGATCGTGGCGCAACGTGCTTATCAAGCGAATGCGCAAGTCATTAGCACGGCAGACCAATTGACGCAGACCTTGCTGAATATTCGTTAAATTTTATGCTTGGTTAGGAATGGGCAGGTAACAACTCTCCAACCCTAAGAATTGATTACACCAACAGTAGGCGTTTTAGGCGAGGAATAAGCATGGATCGAATGCTTTACATTGGGATGACTGGGGCCAAAGAATCTCTGTTATCTCAAGGACTCAATAACCATAATCTTGCGAATGCAAGCACCACTGGATTTAAAGCAGATCTTGAGCAATTTCGCAGTATGCCTGTATTTGGGCCAGGCCATCCTTCGCGTGCATACTCAATGGCTGAACGTCCAGGCATTAATTATCGGGGTGGTGCGATGGATAGCACCGGTCGAGATCTAGATGTCGCAATTAAAGGCTCAGGGTGGATTGCCATCCAAGGAAAGGATGGCGCTGAAGCATATACACGAGCGGGTAATTTACATGTTTCACCTAATGGTCAATTGCTTACTGGTACAGGACTTCCCGTGATGGGTAATGCAGGGCCGATAGCTATTCCTCCTGCACAGACGTTATACATTGGTACTGATGGGGCTATTACCGTCCGTCCATTGGCTCAAGGGCCTGTCGCATTGGTTGCGATTGATCGCATAAAGCTGGTAAACCCGGATACGGATACGATAGAAAAAAGCGCTGATGGTTTGTTTAGAAGTATTGATGGACAGGTATTAGTCGCCGATGCAAATGTCAATTTAGTTTCGGGTTATCTTGAGCGCAGCAATGTAAATGTGGTGGAAAGCATGGTCAAAATGATCACCTTGTCACGCAATTTTGAAATGCAAGTAAAGGCAATGAAAACGGCAGAAGAAACTGACGAAGCAACGCAATCATTGTTACGTATGAGTTAACACCAGCCTTCATTATTTCACGAAGTTTGATTAAATGTTTGGGTTGTTGAAAAAAATGAACTGCCGGTAGCTCAGTGTTTTTGGGAAAGGAAGATGCAAATAATAAAATTTATAAGGTTTGGTATATCGCTTGCGATTTGCTAATTATGAATAGGATGAGAGGGTGTTATGGATAGAGCTTTATGGGTTGCAAAAACAGGTCTGGAAACTCAGAATACACGTATGGCGGTTATTTCAAATAACTTAGCGAATGTGAGCACAACGGGATTTAAGCGTGGACGTGCTATTTTTCAAGATTTATTGTATCAAAATATTCGTCAGCCAGGCGCGCAAACAAGTGCGGATACGATGTTGCCATCGGGTTTGATGTTAGGCAGTGGCGCGCGTACCGTAGCAACTGAAAAACTACATATGCAAGGTAACGTAGTAAGTACCGAAAATAGTTTTGATGTTGCTATTGAGGGTCGTGGTTTTTTTCAAATTTTACTGCCGGATGGAGAAATTGGCTATAGCAGAGATGGCTCGTTTCGCGCAGATGCCAATGGCCGTTTGGTTACTGCGAGTGGTTATCCAGTAGAACCCGCGATAAATATTCCTGTGGATGCGCAATCTTTTTCTATCGCGGAAAATGGCATTGCATCAGTTGTATTGCCCGGAGTTGCTACTCCCGTTTCTGTAGGCGATATTCAACTGGCAGATTTCATTAATCCGACTGGATTGCAAGCAACGGGATCAAATTTATATATTCAGACCGTGGCCAGTGGTGCTCCCGTGGTGGGAGAACCTGGCTTGGATGGTTTGGGCTCTTTGCAGCAAGGTTCACTTGAAGCTTCAAATGTGAGCGTTGTCGTAGAACTGGTGAATATGATTGAAACGCAGCGAGCCTATGAAATGAACTCAAAAGCTGTTTCCGCCGTTGATGGCATGTTACGTTATTTGGGACAGAATACCTAACATGATAATAACTGACATGAAAAAATTAATCGTCGTAACGAGTATATTGATGTCGGGTTGTAGTTTAAATTCTCCGGTGAAGCCAGATCCTGAATTTGTGGCTATTCGGCCTATCGTTTCAGTGCCTCCCCCATCGGATAACGGAGGTATTTATCAATCAGGTTATAGCATTAGCTTATTTTCAGATGTTTCTGCTAAAAGAGTGGGTGATGTTATTACCGTGATCTTGCAAGAAGATACTAATGCATCTAAAAGATCTTCGACGAATTTATCGAAAGAAACATCGATAAATGCAGGAATGCCGACAATACTTGGGCGAGCTTTAGGCGCTGGGGTGTTAACAGGTTTGGAGTCTGCAAACGAATTTCAAGGGGAGGGCGGATCATCGCAAAGTAATAGCTTAACGGGCAGAATAACCGTGACTGTTTCCGAAGTATTGCCGAATGATTATTTGGTGGTGCAAGGCGAAAAACGTCTAACTCTTAATCAAAGCAGTGAGCATGTGCAATTTTCAGGTATTATTCGGCCTGCGGATATTAAGGCTGATAATACGGTATTGTCAGGAAATGTGGCGAATGCGCAAATTATTTATGGCGCGACCGGAGCCCTAGCGGATGCTAATACACCGGGTTTGCTGTCACGATTTTTTAACAGTCAATGGTGGCCTTTTTAGTCAATAAAAAAAGACTGGCAATGGAAACTATACGGAAAGATCATATGAAATATAAATTAATTATTGGGCTTTGCTTATTAGGTTTATTAATAAATATTGCATATGCTGCGAGGATAAAAGATCTTGCCTCGGTTGCTGGCGTTAGAAGCAATCAATTGGTAGGTTATGGCCTTGTCGTAGGTTTGGACGGCAGTGGTGATCGAACCGCGCAAACACCGTTTACGGTGCAGAGCTTGAAAAGTATGTTAAATCAATTTGGAATTACCATGTCACCTGATTTAAACCCCCGGTTGAAAAATGTGGCAGCAGTATCAATTCAAGCAACCTTGCCGGCTTTCGCAAAACCTGGGCAAAAAATTGATGTCACCGTATCTTCTATAGGAAATGCAAAAAGTCTGCGTGGTGGTAGCTTATTATTATCGCCATTAAAAGGGGCTGATGGAAAAATTTATGCGCTGGCGCAAGGCAATTTAGTGGTGAGTGGTTTAGGTGCCGAAGGCGATGGTTCAAGGGTTACTGTCAATATTCCAAGTACTGGGCGCATTCCAAATGGTGCAATGGTAGAGCGTGGTGTGCCGGATGGTTTTCATAATGGCAGCAGTATATTATTAAACTTGCATACTGCCGATTTTACCACTGCGCATCGATTAGCTGAAGAAATTAATAAATCCTTTGGTAACGCTACATCACGCGCATTAGATGGTGTGACGATACAAGTTTCTGCACCACAAGATCCTACGCAGCGTGTTTCATTTGTTTCAATGCTGGAAAATTTGAATGTCGATCCTGGATCTTCGGCGGCAAAAGTGATTATTAACTCACGTACTGGTACGGTTGTTATTAGTTCTAATGTGACGGTGACCCCGGCTGCGGTTACCCACGGTAGTATGACGGTACGCATTACTGAAAATCCTGTGGTCAAGCAACCAAATCCCTTAGCGGAGGGGGAAACCGCTGTCATTCCAGCAACCAATATTCAGATTGAGCAAGAAAGAAAGAGAATGTTTAAATTTGCACCGGGCGTATCTTTGGATCGAATCGTCAATGCGGTGAATGAGGTCGGCGCTGCTCCGGGTGACTTAGTGGCTATTCTTGAGGCGTTGAAGGAAGCAGGGGCTTTACGCGCTGAACTCATCATTATTTGAGGTCTGAAAAATACATCGGCATAAGTTTGCCCTAATGCTAGAAATAATTGCCGCATCTTCTTGTTTTATTTTATTTCATACCTCCTCATTATTTTTTAACTAGTTGTTCTTACGTTGAAATATGTTGATGCTTATTATTGGCATGTTTGATGATATGAATCATGTAATGAAAAATATTTTCAGTATATGTGAGTACAAAAATGAGTATTGCAAGCGCACAAGTAGAATCCTATTATGATAAAAGTACCTTAGACAACTTACGTAGTCGAGCACACAAGGATCCTGAGCAAGCACTTGAAGAAGTGGCTCGCCAGTTTGAATCTATTTTTACCCGCATGATGTTGAAATCAATGCGTGCTGCAAATTTCGGAAACCCATTATTTGATTCAGACTCTGGAAAATTTTATCAGGATATGTATGACGATCAGCTTGCTATGGACTTATCAAAAAATGGGTCTATTGGCTTAGCAGATATACTCGTTAAGCAGTTGCGCAGTAATCCAGTTTCTAAAGTGAGTTATATTCAACCTCCCCCTATTTCGAATAATAAGACGGAAGAAAAACCAGCCGAAAAAAACATTGAACGGAATCATATGTTCAATAATATTTCCGTATCCGATGTGCTTGATTCGAGTGTTATAAATACACAGAAGAGTGCTGAAATTGAATTGGGAACACCCGAAAAATTCGTTAAATCACTGTGGTCTTATGCAGAGCAAGCAGGAAAAGAACTAGGTATTCAGCCTCAGGCCTTATTAGCGCAAGCGGCGTTGGAGACGGGTTGGGGAAAATTTGTGATTAATACTCAAGATGGCCAAAGTTCACATAATCTATTTAATATTAAGGCAGATAAAAGATGGCGTGGTGAATCAGCTACAAAGTATACGCTAGAGTATGAATCAGGAATTGCCAAAAAGGAACAAGCTAGTTTTCGTACATATAATAGTTTTGCAGAAAGTTTTTCAGACTATGTGGATTTTATAAAAAACAGCCCACGTTATAAACAGGCATTGAGCACGGGGAAAAGCTCCGCAAGTTATTTTATTGAGCTTCAGCGTGCAGGTTATGCGACAGATCCGAATTACGCGAGCAAGATACAGCGCATTATGAGTGATAAACCCATGATGGATGCGATGGCGAAGTTGCAGTTGACGCAGTTGGATGACTGGTCGAGTTTATTGCATTAGGAAAAATAAATGAACAAATTTATTTCTGTAATTTTTATTAAACGAGTGCCAGAGGTGTCAAATGTCTGATAATGGAATGCTTGGCGTTGCAGCTTCAGGATTAAAGGCTTTTCAACGAACGCTGAATACCATCGGTAATAATATTTCGAATGTTAATACGGATGGTTATTCTCGTCAACGGGTTGAGCTGCAGTCGATTAATGGCACGCCCTCCACCGCAGGATTTATCGGCAATGGCGTGCGCACAGAGACGATTCAGCGTTTATACGATCAAAATGCGGTAACCCAGGTCAGGCAACGAACATCTTCAACTGAATTTTATTCGGTATTTAGTGAGTTTTCCGCGCAGATAGATAATCTACTGGCGGATGCTGATGCGGGATTATCATCTGCGATTGAGAATTTTTTCAAATCGGTAAACGATGTAGCCTCCGATCCATCGTCATCTCCGGCGCGCGAAGGAATGCTTACCCAGGCGGGATCTTTAGTGGATCGTTTTAAAACGATGGATAGTTGGTTTGATGATTTGCGTGGCGCGGTTAACAACCGTTTGCTGAATCAAGTAACCTCGATTAATTCACTCACTAGTTCCTTAGCGGATTTGAATCAAGAAATTGTTATTGCCGCGGGTATTGGTCAAGGTCAGCCGCCTAATAGTTTATTGGATAAACGTGATGAATTGATTAGCCAGTTATCAAAACGGGTAAATGTAACCGTATTAGATCAAGAAAATGGAATGCAAAATATCTACGTAGGTGGTGGTCAGCCAATTGTTATCGGAACAAGGTCTATGGAATTAGAAGCCAGCCAAATTGTGGATGATCCCATGCATTACGATATTAAGTATATTGATCCTTCTGACCCTAACAAAAAATATTCGATTACCAATTCAATGACGGGCGGGGATATCGGAGCGACATTGGATTTTAGGAATCAAATTCTTATCCCCGCACAAAATAATCTTGGGCGCTTAGCATATGGTATTGCACTTACGTTTAATCGGCAACATGAACTGGGTATGGATTTAAATGATGTGGTAAACCAGTCATTCTTTGTCGAGCCTACGCCTGATATGTTATCGAGTTTTACCAATACGGGTGGACAGACTTTATCGCTAACTCCGCTTGCGGCGACGCCCGCAAATATGAATATTGATGTGACCCAGCTAGAAGCAGCAGATTATGAAATAACCTACGATGGTACGAACTATATTGCACGAAATATGGCACAAAATACCACGCAAACCATGACTATCGCAAACGCCGGTCCTCCGATAGATTTTGATCCTATGGATGGATGGTATTTAAGTTTGACGAATACTCCCGTTGTGGGTGACAAATTTTATCTTCGTGGCACCCGTGATGTTGCCCGAACATTCGATGTTGCGATTATTGATTCCAATAGAATCGCTGCCGCTTATCCACTACGTATTACCGAGGCAACGGGCAATAATGGCAGTTTAACATTGAGTGCTTCATCGGGTAGTCTCGATGTGATACTGCCTGAAATTACTGACATTACTGACCCAGCTATTCAAAACAGTGTATTAGTTGAATTTCGTAATGTGGCAGGTGGTGTAAGCTTACCCTATGCCGACGAATATCAAGTGGATGGTGGTGGTTGGTTGCCGTATAACCCATTGGTGACAACCACGGTGGCATTGAATGGCTGGACCGTTGATATGCAAGGCCAAATGTGGGATGGGGATAATTTTCTTGTCGAAGGGAATATCGTTGGTGCGAGTGATAATCGTAATATCGCATTGTTGGCTGATTTGCAAATCAAAGGCACGATGAATGGTGGCAATGCGACTTATCAGGAAACATATAGCGAATTGGTTGTTATGGTGGGTAATCGTACCCAGCAAGCTGAAATTAGTTTTGGGGCGCAAAAAGCTTTATTACAGCAAGCTCAGGAATTACGGGAAAGTATCTCGGGAGTTAATCTCGATGAAGAAGCAGTCAATCTGTTAAAGTTTCAGCAAGCGTATGGCGCGGCGGCACAAGTTATTTCGGCATCAGATCGCGTTTTTCAAGCATTATTAAACGCGGTTAGTTGAGGATAATACGATGAGAATCTCTACCAGTTTGATGATTCAAAATTCTCTTAACTCGATGCTAGACCAGCAATTGAGTTTAAGTCAAGTGCAGCTTCAAATATCGACCGGAAGGCGTATTATTTCACCTTCTGATGATCCGTATGGCTCTTCGCGCTCGTTGAATTTAGATGAAGGCATTGCGATAAATACGCAATACTCCGTCAATGGTAATTTTGCGGACATACGTTTGGCCACTACAGAAGCGGCACTCGATGGGTTAACGAATGCTGTGCAGCGTGTTCGTGAGCAAATGGTTTACGCTAATAATGACGCATTGAATTCAGAAAGCAGAAAGGCTATTCGTGAAGAAATTATCCAATTACGCGATCAAATACTGGCACTTTCGAATACGACTGATAGCAATGGCGAGTATTTATTTTCAGGTTATCAAGGCAATAAAAAACCATTTTCACCTGATGGTACAGGTAATTTTTTATACGCGGGTGATGATGGCCAGCGCTATCTACGCATTGGATCACAGACCGAAGTGGCGGTTTCTGATTCGGGTAAAGAGGTGTTCATGGATATCATGAATGGCAATGGAACGTTTAGAACTTCGCAAGACCCCGCAAATACAGGTGCAGGTGTTATCGGACCTGGGTCCGTCACCGGTGTTTATTTGCCCTATAATTATCAAATAAAATTTTTACCTCCTGCATCGGGTTTAGTAACTGATCCACAAGAATACTATGTAGTGAATACGGATACGTTGGAAGTGCTTGCTGCAGGCTCAGGCACAGCTGCTTCGGGTTCAGGCGGTGTTTATGCAACCGAAGCTGCATTTCTTGCTGCAGTTGGCGGTGGATTGGATACCGGTGTTCCGTATGAATCTGGCGCAGCGATACAAGGTCTTAATTTGGACGGAATGTTGGTTGAAATGATTGGCCAGCCTGATGGTGGAACGATAGCGGCTACTCCGCAGGATGTTTTTAATATAGCGCCTAGTGAACATCAGGATCTTTTTGCTACGGTGCAAAATTTTGTTGATGCTTTGGCATCACCACAGGAAACAGAGGCTGATAATGCGCATTTTCATAATGCAATGAACCGTGCATTAATTGATATTGAGCAAAACATGAGTCGTATACTCGAAATAAGAGCGCGTATTGGTGGACGCATGAATACTGTTCAGCGTCAACAAGATATTAATGAAACGTTTAATTTGGAAATGAAAAAAAATCGTTCTGATATTCAAGATCTTGATTATGCCGAAGCAATAACCAATTTGAATTTACAATTACAAAGTTTGCAAGCCGCGCAAAATACCTATTCAAAAATACAAAGTTTGTCTTTGTTTAATTTTTTATAACAATATTTTATTGACATAATGAGCTATGAAAAATATTGCCGGGTATCAAATAATGAACGGAATTGTTTTTCCTAAAGTATTATTATTTAGTAAGGTTTCTTTTTGTTTTACACAGATTATTGATTGAAGTTATTGTTTTTTTAGATAAATAATATATTGGCAAAATGATTGCAATTTAGATTATAAATATAAGCATATGTTTGTTGTAGTAGAATTATTTTGTCATAAGTAAATAATAATTTTCAGCGTGAAAGTCATTTTTAGATAATAGATGTTATGTAAGCAGGTTTTTCATTTGTCGATGTTAAAACTGCAGTTGGAGAATAGTGATGCCACAAGTTATTAATACGAATGTAATGTCGCTTAATGCACAGAGAAATTTGAATCGCTCGCAAGAAGGATTGAAAACATCATTACAACGTTTATCTTCAGGTCTTAGGATTAATAGCGCTAAGGATGATGCAGCGGGTCTTGCCATCACTGAACGATTTACTTCGCAGATTCGTGGACTATCCGTCGCAGTACGTAATGCCAATGATGGTATTTCATTGGCACAAGTCGCAGAAGGTTCGTTACAAGAGGTGAGTAATATTTTACAACGAATCAGAGAGCTATCTGTGCAAGCTATTAATGCGACAAACTCCGCCAGTGATCGCAAGGCTTTAAATCTTGAAGTTAAGCAATTAACGGCAGAGTTAAACAGAATTGCAAAATCCGCCGAATTTAATGGTCAAAAAATACTAGATGGAACATTTGGTACGGCTTTATTTCAAGTCGGAGCCAATTCCAATCAATATATTGTGGCGACAACATCGAATTTTAAAACCCAGCAATATGGTGATTATCGGATCAGTGGAAATGGAAATTCAGCATCTACTGTGCATAGACTCGATGCAGTCGCAGGTACATTTGTTATTACTGGCTCAGAGGGCACATCAACCGTAGTGTATACGGGAGGGTCAAGTGTGCAAACGGTTGCTGATGCAATTAATTTGGTCGGAGATAATACTGGTGTATATGCCTCTGCAGAAACTCAACTGGATCTTGCATTCAGTCAGTCTGGTGCCTACCAGCTAACCGTGCAAGGGGAAGGAAGTTCTGTTTCAACCTTGGCATTTAATTTAACCGAAGCGACCGGTGTTTCATCGTTATCGATTGCAGCGGAAGCATTCAATCAGAGAACCTCAAGTACGGGAATTGTTGCCGTTGTTAAAGATGATGGTAGTGGCATTGTGCTTCGACATTTCGATGGTGAAAATATTTCGATTGCAGATACTACATTCGCCAACTCAGGAAATGTTACCATCAATGGCGGATCGTTTGGTGGGGCTACGGCGATGGCGGGCGCGGTAACTTTGACCGGCGATACCGTTGCCGAAACAGCCATTGGTGTTGGGCAAATAACTTTTGATGCAAACAAGGCGTTTAGTATTGCAGGTAGTGCGGCAGAAATAATAACCACGGCCGCAGAAGCATCAGTCCTGCAAAAAGTGGCTGATATCGAGATTGAAACAGTGACTGGAGCCAATCTCGCATTAACCATCGTTGATGCAGCGATTGCCCAGGTGAGTGATCAACGGGCGCGCTTTGGTGCATTACAAAATCGATTTGGCTCGACGGTTAGAAATCTCGAAACATCGGTTGAGAATTTGAGTGCCGCAAGGTCACGTATTCAAGATGCCGATTTTGCGAAAGAAACGGCAGAGTTGACACGCACACAGATACTTCAGCAAGCAGGAACCGCGATGTTAGCGCAGGCTAATCAAATACCGCAAAATGTTTTGAGTCTATTACAAGGTTAATTTTAAGAGGCTATCCGAGAACAGCCTGATCCATTCCGCACTTAGTGGAAACCGCTGGATTTTTCTATGTTCTTTTGGCTTTGGTTCTTCCTATTTTCTGGGTATATTTTTACTTGTAGCAAAGTGTGGCCCATCTCACAGTTTTTACATAAACTTAGTGACAACATTAGCAATACTACGTAAGTCTTGGAATAATAAGTATAAACAAGAGTTTCTTGTTCTAAAGTTGTGTAAATAGTGGTCGATAGCCGGGTTGGTAGCGGTAAATATTAACCATATTTGATGTATCCGCTGAAGTCTGGCTGTTGATTGCTTTTGTGTTGTGGCAGAAGTGATCGGCTATAATTATAGAGGGCAAATAAAATGCCTCAAGTTATTAATACTAATGTAATGTCATTAAACTCCCAGCGTAACCTCAATAAAACGCAGGGGTCTCTTGCAACCTCTCTCCAACGTTTATCCTCCGGTCTGCGTATTAATAGTGCAAAAGATGACGCGGCGGGTCTTGCGATTTCGGAACGTTTTACCTCGCAAATTCGCGGCCTAACGGTAGCAACACGCAATGCCAATGATGGTATCTCCTTGTCGCAAACGGCTGAAGGCGCACTCCAGGAAGTGGGTAATATTTTACAGCGGGTTCGTGAGTTGGCGGTGCAATCGGTTAATGCGTCAAACTCGGCTTCGGATCGCCAAGCCTTGCAGCTCGAAGTGGGTCAGCTCACTTCCGAATTGAATCGTATTGCCAAGACCACGGAATTTAATGGACAAAAACTCTTGGACGGTACGTTTGGCACAGCTTTGTTCCAAGTGGGCTCGAATGCGAATCAAACCATTGTTGCAACGACTGGTAATTTCAAAACCGATCAATACGGCGACTATCGCATCGAGGGTGGTGTAAATACTGCGAGTTCAACAGGTGGTGGTACGCGACTATCTGCTGGATCAATTGTTATCACGGGTTCGGAAGGTACGGCTTCGTTGCAAGTCACTGCCACGGATACAATGAAAAGCATGGCTCAAGCAATCAATTTAGCCAGTGATACCACCGGGGTTACCGCAACTGCGCAAACGAATATAGATTTGGCATTTAGCGCCGCAGGTAGTTTTCAAATGACCTTGTCTGCGGATAATTCTGCAGCGAATATGGAAACAGTAAGTTTTAGCATTGATGCTGCTACCGGTGTAGAGTCACTTGCTGCGGCGGCACAGGCGTTTAACGATTATACGGCGTCAACCGGAGTGGTGGCGAGTGTTAAGGACGATGGAACGGGGATTACTTTGACCAATTATGAAGGCGAAACCATCATCATTTCTGATACTACGTTTTCCAATGCGGGTGGTGTGACAGTGAGTGGTGGAACCGGTGTGGGTGCTGCGGGAACAGGCAGCTTTGTCTTAACTGCCAATACGGTCGCTGAAACGATTACTGGAGAAGGCCAGATTACGTTTGACAGTGGAAAAGCATTTTCGATTACAACGGCAGCAGCTTCCGCGGCTGATGTCGTGGCGGCAGCATCGCAGTCCTCGACTTTACAAAAAGTATCTGAGATTGATATTAGTTCGGTAGCGGGAGGTAATCTTGCGTTGTCGGTCGTGGATGCGGCGATATCGCAGGTGAGTAATCAACGGGCAAAATTTGGCGCCTTGCAAAGCCGGTTTTCATCGACGATTGCAAATCTCGAAACCACGATAGAAAACTTGAGTGCTGCGCGATCGCGAATCCGGGATACCGATTTTGCGGTGGAGACTGCGGAGTTAACACGTTCGCAAATTTTGCAACAAGCAGGTACAGCGATGTT
>JALUUH010000207.1 GCA_027021445.1 Gammaproteobacteria bacterium | reverse complement strand
CGACAACAAACAGTAAATAAAAAGGAATTAAAGTCATGATTAATGTGGGAGTTATGGGCGCCTCAGGTTATATGGGCGGTGTATTATTAACTCATCCAGAGGTGATATTGCTTGGTTAACTTCACGCGCTGAAGGGAATATGGAGGACTTTCATCCCAATCTATTGGGGTGTCAATTAACGTTTATTTCACCTGAAAAAATGACGGCTTGTGATGTGGTATTTATGGCTTTACCTACGGCTGCTGCATTAGAATATGCGCCAAAACTGATCTCGATGGGTTGCAAAGTGATTGATTTGGGGGCTGCTTTTAGATTGAAAAAGAGGAATGATTGGGAAGCAGTCTATCAGCATCGGCATTCAGCATGGAAGCTTGCAGAGACTGCGATATATGGAATAACTGAATTGCATCAAGAGAAAATTATGCAGACAAAGATGGTGGCTAATCCAGGTTGTTTTGCTTCGGCCGCTATTCTTGGGCTTGCGCCCTTACTAAACAATAAATTAATCGATTTGCAGCGAATTATTGTCAATGGTTTGTCGGGTACTGCAGGTGCGGGTGCAGAACTGAACAGGGCTGCACATCACCCTGAGATCAATAATAATTTGATTGCTTATAATGTGGTCGACCATCGGCACACTTACGAAATGGAACAGGAGTTATCATTATTGTCCGGTGAAAATGTCGTTGTGCATTTTACGCCGACCTATGTACCCATTTCGCGCGGTATTTTGAATATATGCCATGTTTTTCCGCAATCAAAAGTCACTCGTGATCAATTATTGGAAATCTATCAGTTGTTTTATGATGCGAGTCCATTTGTAAAGATCATCGATACTCCGTATGAGGAGAATGTTTCTTGGCAGTATCGTTCTTATCCTTGGGTGAGTTCTGTCGCAGGAACTAATTATTGTTATATTGGTTTGGATGTCGATGAAAAAAGAAATCGAATTGTGGTGTTTTCTGTATTGGATAGTTTAGGCAAGGGAGGCGCGCAAGTAGGGATTGAAAATATGAATCTGATGTTTGGCTTCGATAGGACTTCGGGGTTGACGGCGCTTGGTCGTCATCCTGCTTAGTTTGCTTGGATTTCAAGTTGATATCATGAGTTTTTTTGTGGCAATATTGGGCTGTATTCCGGAAAGGAGGTATAGCGGAATAATCAGATTCTAATGTGTGCCGTCAATTCATTTTGGCTGTTTCTATCAATGACTTCTATAATGATCAAATGAATAAAAAACCGATGAATATTATGTTAATTGGCTCGGGCATCATGAGTGCTACATTAGGTATTTTACTGAGAAAATTACTACCTGATGCACGGATCGCCATTTATGAGCGACTGGATAAAGTGGCGGCGGAAAGCTCTGACGCCTGGAATAATGCGGGTACCGGGCACTCTGCATTTTGTGAGCTTAATTATACCCCGTTTGAAAATGGCAAAGTCGATATTAGCAAGGCATTGGAAATAGCGAGTAGTTTTGAACTTTCTAAACAACTCTGGGCGTATCTAAAAGAAGCAGATTGTATTCCTTACGATATCCCTTTTATCAATGATATTCCGCATATGAGTTTTGTTTGGGGTGAGGAAAATGTTGATTTTCTAAAAAAACGTTATCAGAAAATGTGTTCTGCTCCTATTTTTCAAGATATGATTTATTCCTCAGATAAAAATCAAATTACGGCTTGGGTTCCTCTCATTATGGAGGGGAGAGAATTTGATCAGCCATTCGCCGCGACCAAAATGGATATTGGTACGGATGTGAATTTTGGAATGCTGGCCAGAGAGATGATTGCTTATCTTGAAAAAAGTGAAAATGTTGAAGTTCACCTTGGGCATAATGTCAATAGTTTTTCGAAACAAGAAGATGGGCGCTGGAAAATCGATATAGAAGATCTCGCGGCAGAAGAACTTAAAGAAGTTTTTGCTGATTATATTTTTATTGGCGCTGGTGGAGGCACACTTCCGCTGTTAGAAAAAACAGGCATTGAGGAAGCCGAAGGTTATGGGGGCTTTCCGGTCAGTGGGCATTTTCTTCGATGCACAAACGAAGCGGTTATTCTAAGACATAAAGCGAAGGTCTATGGTAAAGCTGCGGTAGGTTCACCACCTATGTCGGTGCCTCACCTTGACACTCGAATGATCGATGGACAGCGCTCATTATTTTTTGGCCCTTATGCGGGTTTCTCTACTAAGTTTTTAAAAAATGGCTCTTATCTGGATTTACCCCTATCTATCGAAATGCACAACATCTGGCCGATGTTATCTGCCGGTGTGCGTAATACCGAGCTCACCAAGTATCTGGTGAAACAAATTGTGCAATCTGATGAAGATAGATTTAGTGAGTTACTTGCTTATTATCCGAATGCAAATATACAAGATTGGGAGCTGACAACTGCAGGTCAACGAGTGCAGATTATTAAAAAAGATAAAGAAGATGGTGGGGTTTTAAAATTTGGAACCGAGATTGTTTGCTCTGCTGATAAATCCGTTGCAGCCCTATTGGGGGCATCGCCTGGCGCGTCTACTTCAGTATCTATTATGTTAGATGTGATGCAGAAAATGTTTCCAGAAGAAATGAAGAGTAAAAAATGGCAGAAAACGCTTCAAAAAATGATACCTACCTACGGAGTCTCGCTCATTGAAGATGGGAAATTATGTTTGCACACAAGAAAATGTACCTCGGAGATTTTAGAGCTGGAGTGCAGAAAAAAATAGTTTTTCATCCTGGTTACTAATATCAGGTGCTAGCGGAGTGCTTATAAAAACTCAATTAATTTTAGTTCGGCTGGGTTTGTTAGCGCGTTGCGGACGTATATTTTTTCCTATATTTTTGACAATTTTTTTGCGATCACTGACTTCATAACCGGGTACTTTGATTCGTTTAATATGACTTCCAATCAGGCGCTCGATATTAGCCAGGGAGCGTTCTTCTTCACGGCTAACGAAGGAGATGGCGTGTCCTTTCGAACCAGCCCGCCCGGTACGGCCAACGCGGTGTACATAGTCTTCGGCGAGATAGGGTAGGTTGTAATTAACAACATACTCTAGTGATTGAATGTCCAACCCGCGAGCAGCGACTTCGGTTGCGATGAGTACTTGTACTTTGTCAGATTTGAAATCAGCGATGGCGCGTCGGCGTGCACCCTGGCTTTTATTTCCGTGGCAAATGGCCGCTTTAATTTTGGCGGGTTTGAGCTTGCTCATAAGCTCATCGGCTTGCGCTTTGGTACTGGTAAATATCAGGACTTTAAACCAGTTGTGTTTTTCGATAAGTTCAAGAAATAATTCTGTCTTGCGGCGTTCTTCCACGGGATAGACCACATGCTCAATTGTATCAGCGATCGCATTTTGCTTGGCGACACTAATAATCTCATGTCTATGTAATATCTGGTGTGCGAGTTCTTTGACGGGTTGAGACATTGTGGCGGAAAAAAGCAAGGTTTGACGTTTTTTTTGGGTTTTCTGTAGGATGGCGAGAACATCTGTAATAAAGCCCATATCTAACATTCGATCTGCTTCGTCTAATACTACAAATTCAACTTGAGAGAGATTTATATTGCCTTGCGCCATGTGTTCTAACAAGCGACCGGGTGTGGCTATGAGTATATCGACACCGGCTTTGAGCTTGTTTTCTTGGGCACTTATTTTAACACCGCCGACGAGTACGTTTATATTCAGCGACAAAAACTGTGCGTAGCACTGAATGGTTTCCGCGAGTTGCATGGCAAGTTCTCGAGTGGGTGTGAGTATTAGTGTACGTGTGTTGCCGGGTTGTAGGAGTTTGGGGTGGTCATGCATTTGTTGCAGAATGGGTAATGCAAAGGCTGCGGTTTTGCCGGTTCCCGTCTGCGCATTGGCTAGTAGGTCTTTACCGCGTCGTGCGGGAATAATCGCCTGTTCTTGAATCGGAGTCATTTTACTGTAGCCACAGGCATCCAGGGCTTGTTGAATCTCAGGTGCGAGATCTAAAGACGAAAAAATCATAATGGAATCCTCTGTGCAGGCCTACGGGTAAAAATGAGCGCAAATCATACAGGATTAAGCGGTTGCTGTACCGAAAATTATGCCTTAGGGGGGAAATACTCAGAGGAATAGCAACGGCCTTGCCTATATAAAAGTCTCTTGTTGGCTGCTTTGATAGAACATCTGCACTTCTCCACCCAGTATCCAATGCAATAAGGCGAAGCCAAACATGCCAAGCACGGCCATAATAAGGGCGGCGAGTAGGGCGCTACCGAAACCATCTATCTCAAAATCCTTGACCATCTTAGCGCTAAGCCACAACGTAAACGCGTTGATTACCAGGGCAAACAATCCGAGAGTCAATATTGTCAACGGAAAAGTGAGCAGCCACAAGAGCGGACGTATGAAGGCGTTGACCAGGCCCAATACAACGGCAGCCCATAGCAGGCCACTGATCGAGTGTGCTCTTACTCCCGGAAGGATGCGTGTCACCAGCCACAAACCGACGGCGGTGACAAACCACATGAAAACAATGCCTGATAACATTTATGACTTCCCAAGTTCTAAGTATTGGAGAGCATTATAAAGGTTTAGACGTGCGAAATCATGGGACTTACCCAGATTTTCCCCTGTGTCAGACTAGTTGAGTGAATATGGCGCTTATTCGTAAACCACTTCCATACATAATTTTTGCTGCAAGTTGATAGATGTCTGTCAGGTTATTGATGACAGACATCGCTTATTGATGACTGAATACAACTGGGTATAGGTTTTTCCGTTCTATAAGCAAGGTTTTGAGATCGAATAAAGGCTCTTAATCGATCAATAAACCTCAGGGGATTAGCGGAGATTTTGGCAGGAATGTCATCCATTTTTATTCTTCTTTATTAGCTGTATGTACGAACAGTTCTCCATTGAAAATATCGGTGTCAATGGAGGGCATATCAAGATCTTTGCGGCCATAGCTGGCTATTCTATCGTTTAAAAGAGCTGTATTGGTAACGAAAAAAGGGCTCAGGGAAAAAAGAGAGCGAAAAAGGGGTCGAAAAAGGGGTCAGAGCCCTTTAAAAGAAAAAAGAAGAAAAAAGGGGTCAGAGCCCTTTAAAAGAACCTGTTAGACTTCCACCTTGTGCTAACCCCGTCTTGGTTTTTAACTTTCGGTTAATCTCTTAAAGGGCTTCGACCCCTTTTCCGCGCCTTTTCCGCGACCCCTTTTCCGCTCTCGACCCCTTTTCCGCTTTTCCCGCCAAAGGGCTTCGACCCCTTTTCCCCTTAAAGGGCTTCGACCCCTTTTCCCCTCGACCCCTTTTCCCCTTTCGACCCCTTTTCCCGCTCTCGACCGCTTTTCGCTTCATTTTAATTGTTCTGTTTGAAAAACTTCGATAAGACTTGAAATATTTTCTAATGTCGATTTATAAGATTTTCTACCGAGGTGATCTGATATCAAATGATCAATAGACACAAGTTTTTCAAAACCCTTTTGGATCGAATAGAAACCAGAAGTTTGAAAAAAAACTAATTTTGACCGACTATCCTCTGGATCTATTTTTAAAAATAGTATTTTCATATGTGTCATTTCTTTAACAATTTTGCTCACGGATTGTTTCGAAACACCTTTCCGTTTTGCGATTTCAGAAATGCTAGTGCCTTCGAAATCGATATAAGGAAATAAATCTAGATGAGACTGTTTGAGTTCAGGCAAGTTAAATACATCTCTGACTGAATTAAGACCTCTTTCATTGATTAGTCGTCCCACTTTTATAAGTTGATGAGAAAGAGAATCGCTTTTTTGATCTTCGAATGTTGATTTATTCATCTCTATAGTAAATCACAGTTGACTATAAAAGTCAACCGTGATTAACTGGAGCAGCTAATTTGGA
>JALUUH010000206.1 GCA_027021445.1 Gammaproteobacteria bacterium | reverse complement strand
TGAGATGAAGCTGGCGGTGTGCTTTTATGCGGATAATGACAATCCCGTTTCCTTAGGCGATAGTAGCGTGGTCGCTGACCTTTTTTCAGGGGCGACTAGTTATGTGCGTTATCGCCATGAATCGCACAAATCCCAAAGCGACTTAGTGATATCATTCCGGAAATTGCAGGGGTCCTTCTATGAAATGCGAGGTGGGCTTCCTGGTTGTAGCTTATTGATAGTTATTGTGTTTATGTTTTTTCGCGGCTTTTTCCATTTTTTGTGTCAACGCATTTCAATGAGCCGCGTTGTCTACTATGACAGCAGCAAAAACTTACCAACCATGAGGACGCAAAAAATGAATACACTACCAAAATACCTGGGAGCTTTACTTCTACCTATTACTCTACTTGCAGCACCCATTACGGTTACAGCTGAAGGATTCACAAATGGTGAGTTTTATGAACGCATGGATAAGAACGATGATGGATCATTAGGGAAATTAGAGTCACGCCATGCCTCCAACGTATTTGATAAGGTTGATAACAACAATGATGGTCGCATGGGACCAAAAGAACGAGAAGGTGCTAAACGAATTCAGAACTGGGCGGATAAAAACGATGATGGCAGTGTAGGTAAACACGAGCGTGAGCACGCTAAAAAAGTAAATGATCGCTTAGATAATAATAATGACGGTAGTGTGAGCAAAAGAGAGCGCAAAAAGGCGGGTGAGATTCGCAATTGGGCAGATAAGAATGAGAATGGTCGTTTAGGTCGGGCCGAGCGTAAACATGCTAACCGTACGTTTCATAAAATAGACAAAAACAATAACAACAGCATTGGGAAAAAAGAGCGTAGACTGGCTAAGAAAAAGAGAAAAAATTGATAGAAATGGAGCCACCTCGAGTTTGTCGTCAGGGGTGGCTCATTTCAGGATAATGATCAGGCTGGCTCTAATTCATATTCAGTTGAAATTGCGTATAGCTTCATATGTTCGATGCTAAATCATGATCATAATAACCCTTTCATTCGGCTTCAGTATGCTCGAATGCGGAGCTGACTGGCGTAGTCATCATTAAAGGGCTTTGCTCCCTTATAATGCCCGAAACACCATTCTAACCGATTTAGGCGCGTCTATCCGGGGATTAAGGCTTTTTAAACAGCGTGCAGTTTTGGGGTATGGTCTATGTCAACCGAATCGTCACTAATGCGTTGA
>JALUUH010000205.1 GCA_027021445.1 Gammaproteobacteria bacterium | reverse complement strand
CCTTCCTTATGCTTACAGGGTTCCTGCGAACATCAAAAACCTGCTTAACTCCGCTGCCCATCAGCATCTCCGCAAATTCTTCAAAGCTTCGCCCTTCATACCCCACGGTGTAAACCTCAGGCATCACCTGCCATTCCTCCGTTTATAGCTGGATTTTTGTGAACAAAAATCTTGTGCCGAGTTTGCTCGTGATTCTACCTGGTTATGCCATGCTGCCGCCACCGCAGTCTAACCTGAGCTGTCAATAATCTGCGCTCATTTGTTTTGCCTGTCGTAATTGCACAAAGGCGCGAGCGGGTTCTCACCCTGAGGTGAAGCTGAATGTGGGGCAACCATGGGGGGTATTATGATGTCATAATAAAAATTATTATTGCTGCATAATTATTTATATGTGCAATAGCCATTTATTACATCGTAATAAAAATTATCGTCAGTTAATTATTTAAATTAGTTTTGAGATAATATGGTTCCAAAATACTGGGGATGAGGAAAATGAGGGGAAGTTGGTTAAAAATACCGGTGCTGCTTGCTGTGACAGTGTTAGTAGTGGATATGTTTGCTGGAGCTGTGGTGGCACAGTCCAGCGGGAAAAATGACTGGAAACAGACTGCGAATTGGTCTGACCAAAGCACCATTAGAATATTAGTTGAGTCTCTATCTAAAGCTGGAAAAGGCGCTGATGAATTGTGGGCTAATTTGTCTCCTGAGGTACAGGACGCCATACTTAAATATTCAAAAGTAGAACGAGTCATTACTAAAGTGGACACAAATGAAAAGGAAATATCCATATTAGGCAGTGGATGCAAAACATTTACAGTTAAAAGATCTGGACTTAACGCACTGGGCGGTGAGTTATGGGCCTATTTCCAGAAAATTGAGTGGTGCTACAATGGTGAAAAAATCACTAGTAAAACCCGCCTCAGGTGGGGTGAAGTCTACTACCCGGGGTGGCAGTTTGTTGGACATATTGGAAATCTGGAGCAGGGAGGTGTAGGTCAGTGGTCTTACAGAGCGTGGACTCAGGGTGAATTCAAACTTTGCCTAGGCGGAGATATTGGATGTATTCAATACAGATATCCCTGGATAGATATGACAGTATACGGAAATGGTGCTAATGCTTACAGCAGCGGGGGCTGAACAAGGGATAAAGTCGGTGATCAAAGATGCCTTATGGAAAATACGGCCTAATATTTGCTTTC
>JALUUH010000204.1 GCA_027021445.1 Gammaproteobacteria bacterium | reverse complement strand
TAAGTGCCTGCGCTGCAACAGGGGAAAAAGCCCACAACCCTATTAACGACTATCGAACTTTTCACTTTGACGGAGAAACTCAGATTGGAAAGATAGGAGACTCTTATACTGCTGATCTCGTAATTTATGGTTCTGAAGATCAATACATGCTGATGGAAGCGTTAATAAAAGAGTTTCAAGAACAGCATCCTCACATCAAAAGCATTTATGTAGAGACCGCGTCCTCTGATCTAATACTTAAAGCCCACATACTCAAACAAGGCCGCGTCAACGGAATTCTCACTGCCACCAATCCTGATTTATACGCAACACTTAACCTAGAAAACCTAAAGCAATTGCATGCAAAAAACATAATGGCGGAATACATGATTTATGCACACAACAAGCTCGCGCTCATGATCGCGCAAGATAATCCCAAACAAATCGTCTCCTTTAAAGATCTCGGTCGCAACGACCTCGTGCATTCTCATCCCAACCCTTTAACCGAAGAGATCTTTCGTGAATACGGCTCCCATTTGTTCAAACAACTAGGCTTATTTCGTAAGCTGACAAACTATTCAAAATGCAAGCAATGCTGGGCAATCAAAGGAAAAACCTGGTTTACGCGTCGCCACCAACAAGAAACACCTCAACGCATAGAAGCAGGACTTGCAGATATTGGATTAACTTGGTCGACAGAAATTATCGATGCAAAAAATCGTGGTTACAAAATCGAAGGCATTGCAATACCTGATCGTTATAATCAAAGACATAAAATCAATTATATGTTAGGCATGCTCACCTCCGGAAGAAATCCAGAAAACGCACAGGACTTTATAAGCTACTTGCAAACCGATGAAGCACAAAAAATATTGACTCAGTACGGTTTTATCAAAGCTACTCCCGCCGAAAGAGTGCTTAAAAAAATATAAAACCGCCAAGCTTGAAGATCGCGCTGTTAATTTACCGTATTTTTTGTTATGTTAACCGTTAAAATAATAAGCACGCATACGCATGAATCATACTCAAAAAACGGATCCTTTAGGCTTAATTTCATTTTCGATTGTCTTTGCCCTCGCTTTGATCATTCCTCTTAGCATTGAAAATGAGACTCAATCAGCACCGACAAAATTATTTCCACCACAAACCATCGAAATTAATAATGTAAGTGACCTTGAGCGCTTAGTCACTACTCAATCAAACGGTAATCGACTTGTATTTGCGGCTAACTTTCCAAAAAGTTTCAGTCAGATTGACGACATTAATAAAAAAAAGCAATTATTCATTCAAACACTTGAACCCATCATTGATCGCGAAAACCAACGCCTAAAAGAACTCCGTGCATACGTTCAAGAAATCTTATTACTTTCCAACAATAAAATTTCTGATCACTACAAGCAAAGTATTAATCAACTTTTTAATCGCTATAAAATAAATAATACCAACAAAACCTACGAGCAAGCGATTAATGAACTATTTAATCGAATGGACACTCTTCCAAAACAATTGGTTTTAGCACAAGCAGCGATGGAAAGCGGATGGGGAACTTCACGATTTACCGTAGAGGGAAACAGCTTATTTGGTCAATGGACCTGGAATAAAAATGAAGGTATAAAACCTTCAAATAGATCGGCAGGCGCTACCCATCGCGTTAAATATTTTAAAAATATTCAATTATCTGTTAGAGATTATTTGCTAAACATTAACACCAACAAAGCTTACCAAGAAATACGCAACATGCGTCGTGAGATGCGCGAGCAAAATAAACCCTATAATGCTTATAAACTGGCAACTGGCTTAATTCGATATTCTCAACGCAAAGAAGCATACGTTAAAGAAATTCAACAAATGCTAAAATCTCCCGCGTTTTCTAAAATCTAAATGATGATAGCGGAAGACCTTTGCACGGATTAGTTTTCTAAAATATCTGGCCTAATCCATAAAGCGCTATACCAATAATATCTGCCTTTTTCCTTGCTCAACGCAGTGCAATTGTATCGACTTCTACGATTAACTAAGGCCTTATCAGAGGTCACACGATAAACGGAAGCATCTTGCAAGATCACCCTAACTCTATGACCATTGCTTGCAAAGCAATTAAGGCTTGGTGGCACATCCCACTCTCTCATCAACCGTAACTCTATAAATGGGGGATTGTTAGAAGTTATCACAGGGTCCGCTGGATGAATCATATTGACAGGCAAAGCCAAACTATAAACCTTATCCCGAAAACCTTTTAATTCGGAATATCGTTCATTGATAGGGAACCGCGGCAAAGCCTGCCTATCACTCCATCGTCCGATAGCACCTGAATGCTGACCAAATGCGGTTAAATTCAATTCCTGAATGATTTTTTTTAAGGCGACACTATATTCGCCATACGGATAAGCAAACAAGCTAGCAGAGATACCGAGCTCTACTTTGATTCTGTGTTGCGCCTTTGCTATATCCGATCTGATTCTCAACTTCCACTGCGCCAGTGTTTCACCGCTCTTTTGCAGAATAAGATAATCGTGTGTCGCCGAATGATTTCCAATCTCAGCCCCATTTTTTGCCATGTCACGCAATTGATCCCAATTCATATTTGAATGGTAGCCTTTATCCAATGCATCCGTCGCAACAAAGACTGTAAAAGGATAACCTCTTGACCTCAATTCAGGATAGGCATTTTCATATACCGATAAATAAGCATCATCAAATGTTATCGCGATGGTCTTATCTGGAATGGGTTTGCGCTGATCCAAATACGAAATAATTTTTTCTAATGACCAAACATTGAACTTTTCCTGCTCAAGAAATCTAAGTTGAGCGGTAAATTGCTTTAAGCTTACGTTGGTTGAAGGCCAGCGCTCAGCGGCGACGCGATGATAGCTTAATACCACCGCATTAAATTCTGCAAATGCAGATTTTGATGGAAACAAGTTGAACAATAGCAACAAGATGATTAGAGTGCGTTTAGACATGTTATTTCCAAGTGCTTGAAAAGATCGTAATCATACTAAAGCTCGTTTTCAAAATATAAGAGAATCATCAATAGCAAGGATTATTTTATGCTTCCAGAAACAACAACCGCTGGCATTTTAAGCTTTATATTAATGTTGCTTGCTATTCATTTCCGTCGACATCGAAATTTTCATGTGGGCTCCATGGGACTGATTATATTATTTGATTTAGCCATGCCATTTTACCTATATCTCAATCGAGATTGGTATGAAAGACTGATTGAGGGAGGAGAAATATTTTCATTTCTCATCTGGATGCATGTCGGCATAGTACTGACGGTATACGCCCTGTATACACTTCAAATAAAGGAAGGCTTAAAACTCCGAAGAGGTGATCAATCCACCCGTGCAGAACATGCCAATATCGCGAAAGGCATCGTCTTAGCTCGAGCGCTAATGATTATGACGGGTGCCATTTTGTATGAACCGGAAGAATAAAGCATCAGGGATGAGGTAAAATAAATATAAAAAGCCCGTTAAACGGGCCTTTTATTGTGCGACCAGATCTTGCTTAGTAACTAAACTACAGCTTTATGAGCACTTCCGTTTTGTCTTAATCATCTGATGAATAACAGGCGTTAAGATCAATTCCATTGCAAACCCCATTTTTCCACCAGGCACTACGACGGTATTCGGGCGCGACATGAACGAGCCATCAATCATGTTCAGCATAAAGGGGAAATCAACCGTTGACGGATCACGAAACCGAATAACAATAAAACTCTCATCCGGGGTAGGAATATCACGTGAAATAAAAGGATTTGAAGTATCCACCGTAGGAACACGCTGAAAATTTATATGTGTTCGTGAAAACTGAGGAGTCACATAATTCACATAATCAGGCATACGGCGAAGTATGGTATCTACGGTTGCTTCAGCGGAATATCCTCGTTGTGCAGCATCCCGATGAATTTTTTGAATCCATTCAAGATTCACTAAGGGCACGACACCGACCAAAAGATCAACATATTTTGCCGCATCAACACCCTCAGACACAACCCCACCATGCAATCCTTCATAGAACAATAAATCGGTCTCACCCGGAATATCTTCCCAAGGTGTAAACTCACCCGCCTGCAGCTTCAAATCGGCATAAGGCGCCGCTTCTTCAGGGCTATGTAGATATTTCCGAGTCTGACCCGTTCCCGTTTCACTATACGTTTTGAATAAGCTTTCGATTTTATCAAACACATTTCCTTGAGGACCAAAATGACTTAGGATCTCGCCCTTTTCCTGAGCCAAAGCAATGGCTTCTTTCATTTCAGCACGGTTATACCGGTGAAAGCTATCACCTTCAACTATTGCAGGGTTAATCCCCTCGCGACGAAAGATATGTTCAAATGCATTTTTTACCGTTGTGGTTCCAGCACCCGATGAACCTGTAACTGCTATAACTGGAAATTTTTCGGACATAAGTCTCTCCTAAGTGTCGTTTTTTTAAAGATATTCTGACCAAAGCTTGCACTAAACCACGCATTCAATGCTTGAGAGTAATGATTTCAAGACCTCATCAACTAAGCTCTAAGTAATTGTTTTTTGTATCTTTACCATTTAGTTATTATATAATACTAAGCGTAAATACGGCTGCTACCCACTGATGCATGGGGATTGAAAATGGCAAAAGGAGCGCGATTATAACTAAAAAACCACCGAACTGTCGATTTTGCACAACTCCGCCAAAGCAAAACATCAGCATCCACTCGATCAGCCATGACTTCAGTGCATAATATTGCGCCTGTGCGCGAACTAAAAAAGCCCCCCAAAAGTATCTGCATTCTTAGACTTTCAGCCATTGGTGATGTTTGTCACGCCTTACCAGTAGTTCGCAGCATTCAGAATCTATGGCCTACTACCTCCATAACCTGGATTATTGGTCAAACGGAATACGAATTACTGAGCGATATTGATGATATCCATTTTGTGGTCTTTGACAAAAAAGCCGGTTTAAAAGCTTTTTTCCAACTCAAAAAAAGTTTAAAAAACAAACAGTTTGATCTATTACTACACATGCAAACTTCTTTGCGCTCGAATATCGCGAGCCTGTTTATACCGGCTACAATAAAGCTTGGTTATGACAAGAACCGAGCGAAAGAATTACATTACTGGGTTACAAACCGCAAAATTCCCTCGACTTCAAAACATCAACACCAAATCGATGATCTTTTTGGCTTCGCAATGGCCCTAGGAGCAAAGAAGCAAATCGCGTGGAATATTCCTATACAGCAAAAAGCATTGCATAAAATTAAACAACAATTCAAAAACAAAAAACCGCTTTTAATCATAAGCCCATGCTCTAGCCCTTCAAAACGAATACACCGAAGTTGGAACACAGCAAACTATGCACGCGTTGCAGACTATGCGATAGAATCCTTAGGGTATGATGTTGTTTTATCAGGAGGCCCCACACAACATGAGCTGCGCGCAGGAAAAGAAATCGAAACCATAATGCATAATAAGCCCGCAAACCTCATTGGGAAGACATCACTCAAAGAATTGCTCGCCCTAATGAGCATATCCGCACTCTTAATAACATCAGACTCTGGCCCCTCGCATATTGCAACTGCGTTAAATTTGCCGGTTATTGCTCTGCATGCCGCAACCAACCCTTATCAAACCGGCCCTTATTTATGGTTAGATTGGGTTATCAACAAATACCCTGAGGCAGTAGAAATCGAGTATCAAAAAAAACCTGAACAATTAGCCTGGGGCACACGTGTCCATAATGAAAACATCATGGCTCTCATCACCGCAGAAAAAGTTATCCATCAATTAATTAAAATGCATTCTCAGGGCATACAGGAAAAACAACGTTAACAAAAAATAGCAAAGAACTCACCCGCCTTGAATAAAAAACAAACATTCATCTACCCTCTTTTTTACAGCTGTTTCTGCTAAGGGATGGGTACGG